>NZ_JAJHIZ010000001.1 GCF_021538615.1 Niabella agricola | reverse complement strand
GTGCTGATGTAGGTGCCAATCTGCTTTTCGGTTACGAATTTGCCAACCGCTTTTCGGTACAGCTAAACGGACAACTGGGGCTAACCAACCTGGAGCCAAAGTCTGATGGACGCAAACCGGATGAGGTTTTAAAGAATAACAACTTTGGTCTTTCTATAGGCTATAAATTCTAAGGATAAGTAGAATGTATGTATGTGACCGCTCCCTTTTGGAGCGGTTTTTTTTATGCCATCGTTACCGGGTTTAAGATTTTGTTAAAACCGGGCTTAAAGCATGACAGTACATGACGGTAGTTCGTTTTAAACCAAATATTTTTGGCCTTTAATGATTGCTTAAAAGAAATTCATGAACGCATTATTGGGAGTTATATTTCACTTTATCGGAGGGTTTGCCTCTGGTAGTTTTTATATCCCTTATAAAAAAGTAAAGGGATGGTCATGGGAATCGTACTGGCTGATCGGAGGTGTTTTTTCCTGGCTGATTGTGCCGCCGCTGGCTGCCTGGCTCACCATCCCCAATTTTTGGGAAATCATTCAAACGGCAGGGGGCGCTACCCTCGGGTATGCGTATCTTTTCGGGTTGCTTTGGGGGATCGGCGGACTAACCTATGGATTGGGCGTTCGGTATCTGGGCGTATCCCTGGGAAGCAGCATCATCCTGGGCTTGTGCATGGTGTTTGGCGCGTTGATTCCTGCATTGTATTACCAGTTGAACCCTGTAGATGGAAAAGATACGATCGGTTTGCTGTTTAAAACCAGTTGGGGACAGGTAGTGATGCTGGGATTATTGGTGTGTATCGCAGGGATCATCGTTTCGGGGAAAGCCGGTATGCGTAAAGAAAAGGAACTGGCTGTCATGCCATCCGCGGGGGAAGCTGGTGCTGAAAATTCCGCAGCAAGCGAGGCCGATCATCTTTCAGGGAAGGATGAATATAAATTTGGCCTGGGAATATTGGTGGCGATCATTTCAGGGGTGCTCAGTGCCTGTTTTAATTTCGGCATAGAGGCCGGGAAACCCATGGCGGATGCGGCCAACGCATTGTGGAAAGCGGCTCACCCCGGAGCGGGAGAATTTCTTTACCAAAACAATGTATCTTATGTAGTGATCCTTTGGGGCGGGCTGACCACGAACCTGATCTGGTGCCTGATGCTGAATGCACGCAACAAAACTTTTGGAGATTATACCAACCGGAAAACCCCGCTGCTCTCCAATATTGTTTTTTGTGCGCTGGCTGGTACCACCTGGTTCCTCCAGTTCTTCTTCTACGGGATGGGGGAAAGCAAACTGGGTAATGGCCCCAGTTCCTGGATCCTGCACATGGCATTTATTATCCTGATCGCCAATGTATGGGGATTGATCCTGAAAGAATGGAAAGGCGTCAGCAAAAAGACCTTTACCACGGTAGTGCTGGGGATCATTATCATTTTGATATCGGTATTACTGGTAGGATATGGGAATTCGTTAAGATAAAATATAAAAAAGAACATCAGTATATGAGCGCAGAAGCGAAAACATTTAAGCATGTAAGTTATTTATGGGATGATGCCACCGCGGCAGCCATGGCAGGTGATGAGGTTGCCTTGCTGATCTATCGTTCCAACCTGTTGGGCGCAGATCTCCGGCTCACCAATTATGGAGGAGGAAACACTTCCTGTAAGGTGATGGCAAAAGACCCGCTCACCAATGAAGAAAAAGAGATCATGTATGTAAAGGGAAGCGGCGGTGACCTCGGAACTCTTAAAAAGAGTGGGCTGGCGGCGCTGTACGTAGATCGTTTGCGAAGCCTGAAAGCCATTTACCGGGGTATTGAGCATGAAGATGAGATGGTAGGACTTTTTAATCATTGTATCTATGATCTGGCATCCAAGGCTCCGTCTATCGACACTCCCTTGCATGGATTTCTGCCGTTCAAACATATCGATCACCTGCATCCTGATGCGGCCATAGCCATTGCGGCAGCAAAGGACGGCAGGAAAATTACTGAAGAATTATTTGGAGGCTCTATTGGCTGGGTACCTTGGCAAAAGCCTGGCTTTGACCTGGGCTTACAACTCAAACAATGCCTTGAGGAAAACCCGGGAATTCGCGGCATCATGCTGGGCTCCCATGGCTTGTTTACCTGGGGTGACACCGCTTATGAAAGTTATCTGAATACGCTGGAAGTGATTGAAACTTGTGCGGAGTATATTGAGCAGCACCTCGGTAAAAAGGGACCGGTATTTGGCGGAGAAAAGTTGGCTGCCTTGCCGGCAGATGAACGGTTAAAAAAAGCTGCGGAACTGGCGCCGGTATTGCGGGGCTTTTGTTCTTCATATACGAAAATGGTAGGACATTTTACCGACGATGAACGGGTGTTGCAATTCATTAATTCCAACGACCTGGATCGACTGGCCCCGCTGGGCACTTCTTGTCCGGACCATTTCCTGCGTACCAAGATCAGTCCGCTGGTATTGAACCTTGCTCCGGATGAAGATCTGGAAAATGTATCTGCCGTTAAAGAAAAAATAGCTCCGTTGTTTGAAGCATATCGCAATATGTATGCGGACTACTATAATGCCTGCAAGCATCCCAACAGCCCGGCAATGCGCGATCCTAACCCTGTGGTGATTATTTATCCGGGCGTGGGTATGTTTACCTTTTCAAAGGATAAACAAACAGCACGGGTGGCTGCAGAATTCTATACCAATGCCATCAACGTAATGCGCGGGGCTGAAGCCATTTCCGAATATACCTCGCTGCCCCGGCAGGAAGCATTCAATATCGAATATTGGTTGCTGGAAGAGGCTAAACTGCAGCGGATGCCGAAGCCAAAGCCATTAAGCGGCCGTATTGCACTGGTTACCGGAAGTGGTGGTGGTATTGGTAAAGCCATCGCCCGCAAGTTTGCGGAAGAAGGGGCCTGTGTGATTATTAACGACATTAACCAGGAGCGGGTGCAGGAAACAACTGCCGAATTTCAAAAAGCATTCGGCCGCGATGCCGCAGCCTCGGTAATACTGGATGTAACCAGCAATGATTCCATCAAAACGGCGATCGATGAAGCTACCTGCGCATTCGGTGGTTTAGACATTATCGTAAACAATGCCGGTATTAGCATTTCAAAGTCCATCACGGATCATACCATTGAAGAATGGGATCGGTTATATAATATCCTGGTAAAAGGGCAGTTTATGGTTTCCAAACAAGCGGTTGCCGTAATGCGCAAACAGGATATCGGTGGAGATATTATCAATATCGTTTCAAAAAATTCGATTGTATCGGGTCCTAATAATGCTGGCTATGGCTCGGCGAAGGCCGCTCAGGCTCATCTGTCGCGGTTACTGGCCGCGGAACTGGGAGCTGATAAAATTCGTGTCAATTCAGTAAACCCGGATGCCGTTATTGCCAATTCTAATATCTGGGCCGGAGGTTGGGCCGAAGGCCGCGCCAAGGCATATGGTATCACGGTGGAGGAATTGCCGGCATATTATGCAAAACGCACGTTGATGAATGAAATGATCCTTCCTGAGGATATTGCCAACGCCTGCTTTATCTTTGTAAGCGGCCTGCTGAACAAATCCACAGGAAATGTGCTGAATGTAGATGGTGGCGTAGCAGCGGCATTCTTACGATAAAAACGTCTTCATATAACAAGCAATACAAGAGTTGATGATTTTCTAATCGGTCAACTCGTTTTTTTAAGATCTTTAAACGACAAGGGCATTATGAAAATTCGTAGTGCCTGAAAGTCTAAACCGATATAAAGTATTTTTTATGTTACTGACAAAGGCTCAGATTGAGCAGCATAACGACGCCTTGCTGACACAACATCAACGGAATTTTCAATTCATTTCCGGTAATGTTCCGGGAGTGGAGCAGATTATTAAAAAGTTGACCGACTTCCAGGTGGCGATCCCCTCATGGGCGCTTGGAAATGGTGGCACGCGCTTCGGCCGCTTTGCCGGCAGGGGAGAACCGGCTACATTGGAACAGAAGCTGGAAGATGTGGGATTATTGCACCAGTTTAACCGGTCCAGCGGCGCTATTTCACTGCATATTCCCTGGGATATTCCCAAAGATGCCGCAGCTTTGAAGCAACTGGCGGCACAGCTTGACCTGAAGTTTGATGCAATGAACTCCAATACCTTCCAGGACCAGGCCGGACAGGCGCATAGCTATAAGTATGGTTCTTTGCAGCATGTAGATCGTGCGGTACGGAAACAGGCGATCGATCACAATATAGAGGTGATCAAATATGGCGAGGAACTGGGCTCCGAATCGTTAACCATCTGGCTGGCGGACGGTTCCTGCTTCCCGGGGCAACTCAATTTCCGAAAGGCCTTTAATAATACCCTGGAAAGCCTCGGCGAAATTTATGAGGCGTTGCCCGAACAATGGAAGGTATTTGTAGAGTACAAGGCTTTTGAACCGAATTTTTACTCTACCACTGTAGGCGATTGGGGACAGTCGTTCCTGTTTGCCAGCAAGCTGGGAGAAAAGGCCTACACCCTGGTGGACCTGGGACATCACCTGCCCAATGCCAATATTGAACAGATCGTAGCTTTGTTGTTGAATGAGAAAAAACTGGGAGGTTTCCATTTTAATGATAGCAAGTACGGCGATGATGATCTGACTGTTGGGAGCATCAAGCCCTACCAGCTGTTCCTGATCTTTAAAGAGCTGGTAGACGGAATGGATGTGCGGGGCATGGATCATGCTACGGGCCTGGGATGGATGATTGATGCCAGTCATAATGTAAAAGACCCGCTGGAAGACCTGCTCCAAAGCGTGGAAGCCATTAAGATTGCCTATGCCCAGGCCTTGCTGGTAAATGCGGCTCAACTTGAAACCGCACAGGAAAATAACGATGTAGCGCTGGCCCAGGAGTTACTCCAGGCAGCATACCGGACGGATGTGCGTCCGATCCTTGCAGAGGCCCGTTTGCGTGCCGGTGCGGTCCTGGATCCAATTGGTCTGTTCCGTCAGTTAAAAGTACGGGATCAACTGGTGAAAGAGCGGGGGGAAAAGGCCGTAGCGACGGGGTTATAGCAAAGTTTTTTAGCCATCAGCTTTTAGCCTTTAGCCGTTATCTGAGAACAAAGATCTGATAACTGATAGCCAACAGCTGACTACTGATCACTAATATCTGACATAATAAATGAGTGCCATTCCGGGAATAGCGGTATTTGATATCGGAAAGACTAATAAAAAATTCTTCTTCTTCGATGAAGATTATCAGATCGTGGAAGAGGAGGTGCAAAATTTTTACGAGACAAGAGATGAGGACGGATTTCCCTGTGATGATATAAATGCCATTGGCAATTGGGTAAAAAATAAACTGGCAGAAAAACTAAAGGATCCCGCTATAAAATTGCGGGCAGTTAATTTTTCCACTTATGGGGCCAGCTTTGTACACCTGGACGCCTCCGGCCGGCCGGTAGCGCCCTTATACAATTATCTGAAACCGTTCCCCGAAGACCTGGGTGATCTGTTTTATTACCGTTACGGGGGAAGAGAGCAGTTTGCCACTGAAACAGCATCTCCCATTTTAGGAAACCTGAATTCAGGCCTGCAGCTTTATCGCATTAAGGAACAACAACCGCAATTATTTGGGGAAATACGTCAATCGCTGCACCTGCCTCAGTACCTGGGCTTTCTTGTGCACAGGCAGTTATTTTCGGATATTACCAGCATCGGTTGCCACACTGCTTTATGGGATTTCCGGAAGAATGATTACCATCGCTGGGTTGCGGAAGAGGGCATCGGTAGCAGATTGGCGCCTTTGTTTCCTTCAGACGGATCCGTGGATACGGCTATGGAAGGTCAACCGCTAAAATGTGGCGTGGGGCTGCACGACAGCTCAGCGGCTTTTATCCCGTACATGTGTATGATTAAAGATCCCTTTGTGCTTCTGTCTACCGGTACCTGGAGCATTTCCATGAACCCGTTTAATAAAACCCCGTTAACAACAAAGGAACTGCAGCAGGATTGTTTGTCATATCTTACCTACCAGGGAATGCCTCTGAAATCCTCTCGTTTGTTTGCTGGCAACGAGCATGAAGAAGCAGTAAAAAAACTGGCCGCCTTCTATCATTTAAACCCCAGATATTTTCATGGTATCCGTTTTGCCCCGGATCTGGCAGCACCGGCGGATGATGCACCAGTGACCCCGCATTTCGTGTTCTCAGGCGAACAAACGGTAGAAAAGACCTACCACGATTTAATACGACACCTGGTAAAAAAGCAGAAGCATTCTACGGAACTGGTGCTGAATGATACGGGTGTAAAGCAACTTTACATCGACGGAGGCTTTGCACGGAACGAAATTTTTATGAACCTGATGGCAAGGGCTTTCCCGGAATTGGAAGTATATGCGGCATCAGTATCCCAGGCTACCGCCACAGGGGCCGCCCTGGCCATTCATTCAGACTGGAACACAAAAGAAGATGCGGTTCACTTACTGGAGGTAAAGCGTTATACGGTTTAGTATCCGGGGCATTGGATTGTTGCTCCTCTTTGCTCCATTTCTGCCAGTGCCTGTTCTTTTATCAGTTGCTTATCATCCGCTGAGCCAAGCAGGTCCGGACAAACGGTAACCCTGAAGCCCCTTGAAAGCGCGTCAAGCGCGGTGGCTTTTACACAATATTCGGTAAGAAAACCACAAAGCATAAGCCGGTCTATCTGCGTTGCTTGTAAGTGAGCAGAAAAATCTTTTGAAGAAAAACAGCTGTGGTTTGTTTTCTCAAAACGCCGGAACACTTCAATGTTTCCCAGGCTGCTTTGGTGGCCTTCCGTTCCCCGAACACAGGCAGAAAAGCCCGGGCCAAACTGGTTGGGAAGATAGCTGGAATCAACAAGGATAACCCGCCCGGGCTGCGTTTGTTCCAGCAGGATATTAAGCTTTTGAACGACGGTCCAGATATTTTTTAGCAACGGGTGATGTTGTCCGTAAGCGAAGCCCGGTTCTGTAAAGTCTTTCTGGGCATCAATGATAATAATCCGGTCTTTTAACATAGGGCTGCACGGCTTCTGATAAAAGGAATCTATAGCGGTCTTGGGAAAAATATACTTTTTTTAATGGGGCAGTTTATTCCGGAACCGTCCATAGACCCAGGTGCCGGCAATGGCACTCAGGAGCGTGATCATTACCACGGTAGCACCGGTGCCGATCTGCGCAAAGAGCGGACCGGGACAGGCGCCGGTCAGTGCCCAGCCAATACCGAAGATCAATCCTCCAAACACCTGTCCCTTATTGAACTGCTTGGGCTGAATTTCTATCTTTTCGCCATTGATGGTTTTCATATTGAATTTTTTGATCAGCCAGATAGAGACCATGCCCACAACTACGGCGCTGCCGATAACGCCATACATATGGAAGGATTGAAGCCGGAACATTTCCTGTATGCGGAACCAGCTGATCACTTCCGCCTTGGTAAATGCAATTCCAAAAACGATACCTGCAATAAGGAAGCGGACCTGCGATCCATTCTTTGTTGCATCCGAATCCGGAGTTACTGTAAATTCATCCTGTATGGGTTTGGAAAAACCGTTCTTAAGATCTTCTTTAATCATTGCGAAAAAAAATTGAAGTTAGAGGGCCAGAATCCAGGGCAACAATAAATTGGCCGCCAGGAAGCCGCCGATCATAAAGCAAACAGTGGCAACCAGGGAGGGCCATTGAAGGTTGGATAAACCCATAATGGCGTGTCCGCTCGTACATCCGCCAGCATATCGTGTTCCAAAGCCTACAAGAAATCCGCCGGCAATCATCAGGATTGCTCCCTTGACTGTGGGCAGGGAATGCCAGTTAAAAAGATCGGCCGGAACGAGGTTATGATAATCAGTAATACCCCGCTTTGCCAGGTCGGCCGCCAGTTGAGGGGCGATCTTTATTGGCTCCGGATCAGAAAGGAACCGCGCAGCAATCATCCCTCCGAAGAAAATTCCTAGCACAAAAAGCAGGTTCCATCGTTCTTTTTTCCAGTTATACCGGAAAAAAGGAATGCCGGAAGGAATACAGGCGGCACAAATATGCCGTAACGAGGAACTGATGCCAAAGGGCTTGTTTCCGAGTAATAATAGTGCCGGTACAATCAACCCGATCAGTGGCCCGGCCACATACCAGGGCCAGGGTTGTTTTATAAAATCTAACATTTTCAATCCGGATTTAATACGCTAAACTATCAAATATTTTCGAATCGGTTCGTTCGGCGTTTTCCGCAATAAAAGCCCGGTTCAGCTAAACGGATGCTTTTTGGATTGCTGCATTTGACAGATCTGCAACGGCATAAGGGAAATGCAGGTAAAAAAAGCGGGTAACTCCTTGCGTATTCCAGCGTTAAAAAGTTGAACCGCAAAGGGCGCGACGCCTGCGCAAGAGCGCGATGAATAGTTGCACGTATCTCCTTATGTGCATTGCATGGTCCCTTGCATATTCCCGCCTTAAAAAATTGAACCGTAAAGGTCACGAAGCTCGGGCGAAGGGGACGATGAATACAATAAGCGGCAGGGTAACAGCGAATGACGGGCCCGGGAATAAAAAACCATCAAAGCATTCAGCCTGTATCTGATGAACAACAAAGCATCGATTATTGTTATTTTTGTATTTTGCCGGGCCCCGGTGACACAGCACAATTACGACCTGTTTTTTGTGAAATATAAAAGAAACGGCGGATTTGGTTTTAAACAAATATAATGAAACACTTTTTAAAGACCGGGCTCCTGGTCCTGTTGGTAAACGTATCCGGGCTTTGTCGGGGGCAGATCGAAAGCTCCGCGTTTAAATCGATTTATTATGCCATCGGGCAGAAAGATTTTTTTAAGGCCCGCAGCCTTTACGATGAGTATCGTCAGCAACTTTCAGCGGCACACCGGCAGTTTACAGAAGCTGTACTTTGCAACGCCTTTAATCAGCCCCAGGTGTCCAATCAAAAGATCGGTTCGCTTTTAAAAATAAAGCCTGGTTTACCCGATTCGTTGCAACTTCGGTTATACCGGATCCGGGAAGACAATCACATAAAACTGCATCAATATAAGGAGGCGAAGCGCACCTTGCAGGCACTGTTCGCGCAGTATGGGACGATATTGAAGGAAGCCGAGAAAAGTGACCTGGAAAATAATCTGAAGATATGGAAGGCACTGGAAAACGTACCGGCGCAACGGGTGCGGATGCGAAACGGCAGCCGTATAAAAATGGAAAAAGATAAAGCTGGTCTGAATAATCTGAATGTTACCACTGAAAATGACACCTTGAGTTGCATTTTCGATACAGGCGCCAATCTGTCCACGATTATCCGCTCAGCGGCGCAACGGCTGAAGCTGGACGTAATCCCCGCCGGCATAGAAGTAGGCGCCCTTACTGGCAATACCGTAAAAGCAGACCTTGGCGTTTGTAAAGAATTGCGTATCGGCGGCAACATTATCGAAAATGTGATTTTTTTAGTGCTGCCCGATGAGGCATTGGCATTTCCGCAGATTGGTTACCAGATTAATGGAATCCTGGGCTTCCCGGTCATTGAGGCCTTGCGGGAAGTACAGCTAACGCAGGATGGATATTTTATAGTACCCGAAAAAGAAACGGATATGCATGCTATGTCCAATATGGCCATCGACGGTCTGTCGCCTTTAATCCAGATCGATGGCAGGCATTTCACATTTGATACAGGAGCGGATCATACAATCCTGTATCGGCCATTTTTTTTAGAACACCAACAGCAGATTATCCGTACCTGGCAGCCGGTTAAGATCGGCCTGGGGGGGGCCGGCGGCAAAAAGGAATATGAAGGATATAAGATTACACATACCTTTCGTGTCCTGGAAAAAGATGTGCGGCTGGACAGTGTTTCTTTATTAAAAGAATCGATTGGCAAAGAAACGGTTTATGGGAACATCGGCCAGGATCTGATCCGGAGATTTAAAAAAATGACGCTGAATTTTGACCGGATGTTTATTAAATTCGACTAAGACCAATCGGCTACAATAGCGGCCCGACAAAAACATATACAAATGGCACAACGGAAAAATGTTCTAGTAATCATCGGTAGTGCAAGTGCTGATTCCAGCAGCGAAAAACTGGCGTTAAATTTTGCCAGGCAAACAGAAGCTGTATTTACAACCACCGTATACAATGTGTTAAAAACCCTGCCCCATTTTGATCCGGGCCTTTCCGTTGCTAATCCGCCGGAGGCAATTGTTGCGTTGCGGCAGGAAATTGCACAAGCTGATGGGGTATTGATCTGCACGCCGGAATACATCTTCAGTATGCCCAGCGGATTGAAAAATGCGATCGAGTGGTGTGTGGCAACAACGGTCTTTTCAGAAAAGCCGGTTGGACTCATTACGGCATCTGCAAGCGGTGTAAAGGGGCACGAGGAATTAAAGCGGATCATGCAAACAGTAGGCGCTTTGTTTACAGATGCAACTACTTTGCTCATCCAGGGAATAAAAGGTAAACTGAACGGTGAAGGGCATATTACAGATCAAGACACAGAAATGCGGTTCAATCACTTTGTTGATGCTTTTAAAAAGCTTGTAACAGGACAATAAATACCTGCTATGGTTAAAGATCAATCTGTACTAGCCTCCTGGGTTAAGGGGTGGGCCCTGGCTCGCGGGGTTACTGCACCCGTTGCGATACCTGGCGGAGGCTTCCGGGTGAAAGTGGGGTGGACTGAACAAAAGGAACGCTACATTTTTCCGGAAATTACAGAGGCATACATAACGCTGGCGGAAACCGTTACCGAGCCCTGGATTTTTCTGAAGGTTTGTGACCACCCTGATCGTGTAAAGGCCGTACTAAACAAGCACTGGGAGATCCAGCCCCTGGGATATATGATGATATGTACAGATCCCGTTCCGGAAAACAATATTTCCCTGCCTGGGGGGTACCATCTTGAAGTAAAGCCGGATTTTCCGGTGCCGGTGGTAAACGTGCTTACGGATAATGGCACGGTTGCCGCCTGCGGACGGATTGCCCTGACAGATGATGTTGCAATTTACGATCGTATTGTAACCTCGGAGGGACATCGGCGCAAAGGATTAGCTACCGCCGTTATGAAGTATCTTACCGCTATAGCCTGTTCCCGTGGTATTGCAAAAGGCGTTTTGGTAGCAACAGATGAAGGCAGCGTTCTATATGAAACACTGGGATGGAAATTGTTGTCACTGTATACCAGTGCCGTCATTCCCGGAAATAGGTCGTTGAGATCCGGTTAACAAAGCTCTGTTTCAGCATAGAAGGACGAAGGCAAAGACATTGTTTGACTAAAGCCGGTGATGAATGCTGCACGGTTCTGAGTTGTACCTTTGATGTATGAACGAATCACTAGTAAGGCAAATTGAATTTGTTAAAGAGATTGACAAGCTTAAATATGTGTTGCGCCGTACCCGGCTTCTTCATAGTGACCGGCGGGAGAATGATGCGGAACATAGCTGGCATCTGGCTGTGATGGCCATTGTGCTGGCCGAACATGCCAATGAACCGGTAGACCTGTTAAAGGTGTTGAAAATGGTGCTGATACATGATATTGTTGAAATTGATTCGGGGGATGTATTCATTTATGACACACAACAAAACCATACCAATACAGTTGAAGAATTAAAAGCAGCCCGAAGGATCTTTGGTATATTGCCGCAGGCACAGGCGGAAGCGCTGATTGAAGTATGGAAGGAGTTTGAAGCAGGGCAAACAGCAGAGGCAAGGTTTGCCAGGGCGCTTGACCGGCTGGAACCCTTACTGCAGAATACTTCCAATGATGGGGGCACCTGGAAGGAGTTTGATGTACGTTATGATCAGGTGGTTGCTAAAAAGAAAGTCATCGCTAAAGGCTCAGATCAAATTTGGGCCTTTGCCGAAGATCTGCTGAAGCAAAACCTGGAAAAGGGGATCTTAAAAAAATAGCTAGACTTAACCGTAGAAACCGGAAATATGACAACGGCTGTTATGGCTTTATTTCAGGAATAGAGGTGGAGCCTGTTGATATTGTAACGGAAGATGATTATAGAAAAAAGCATACTTATAAACGCCGGCCGGGAACGGGTGTGGGCGGTGCTTACAGCACCCGCACTGATGTTGCAATGGATGGGCGAAGCGGAAATGAAACTGGAGGTAGTTACTCAATGGAAGGTTGGGCTACCATTGGTCATAAAGGGAGTGCATCATCTGCCGTTTGAAAATAAAGGCATTGTTCTGGCCGTTGATACCGGTCGGCGGTTGCAATACAGCCAGATCAGTTCGCTGTCGCGGCTTGAAGAAAAAGAGGTTAATTATTCGGTATTTGAATTTTTGTTAACTTCTGATGGTACACAAACCCGGTTATCGCTTACCATTAAAGGATTCCCCACGGATACGATCTACAAACACCTGGCTTTTTACTGGAATGCAACAGTATTCAAAATAAAGCAGGTGGCCGAAAACGAAGTATCCTGATTTGCCGGGGTTTGTTAATAAGTGTCGTCTTATTTTGTCAGCCACCGTTGCAATAACCCCGGTTTGTGGATCCTGCTGTTCTGAAAGGAAGCAATCTTAAAGTCTCCATTATGCATACAGATGAATACACGGGTATTGATGGATAGCCGGTTTTCGGCAGCTTTTTTGCCAGCGGAATTTTATCCCGCCGGTGGCGATGACAATAGCGGTATCCGGGCTGGCAAATTTAAATTGTACCGGTTTGTAGTGCAGCGTGGCCCGCGGAAGATTTTCAGTTGCGAGCGCCACTGATGCGTGGTGAAATTTTCCTCAACGCCCTTGAGAGCTGACCGTTAAAAGTGATATAATCGCAATCTTCTGTAAAAAATCCGTAAATACTTCGCGGGAGGGGCTTTGGAATACTGCTCCCATTGTTGCAGGTTGCCTTTAATGATCTGCTTTCTCGTTATCTTTTAAACACAGCTAACCGGTAGCTCCGGGGCCTGGAGCCGGTTCTGATAATCTGCAAAACTGTCGGCAAAAGGCGCAATGCACCGCAAGTGGGGGTTACCACACAGGACCAGACGGCTCTTTCCAGTCGTAAGGCAGGAGCTCAGAAAGTGGTACCCGGATGCCATCCTTTACTTCAATAATGGTATGCAAATTGGAACTGGATAGCTGACTGATCAGCTCCCGGCATCTGCCACAGGGCGGAATGGCCTGGCCGTTATCGTTTACGGCAACTATTGCTTTGATCTTATATTCACCGTGCTTCAGCATTTCGGCAATAGCGCTATGTTCCGCGCAAAAGCCCATCGAGCAGGCTGTGTCAATGCTGATACCGGTATAAATGTTTCCATCTGCTGTTTCCAGGGCAGCACCCACACCGGCAATCTGCACAAAGTCATTGAGTCGTTTTTCACCGGTGATGTTCCGGGCCATCTGTTTAAGTTTTTCTATATGCATGTGGTTTGAAGTGGGAAAGAAGAAGCGGAAATGCCAGGAATAACGGGGCCTCTGGCGCTGTGATCACGAAGCCGGGCGGTTTTGCAGGTACCAGTTTACGGCATTGCGTTCTTCTGTTTTAAGAAATGTATCCTTGGCCTCATTGTAAGCATTGCCATCATTCCATTCGCGGGCTGCCAGTTGCTCCTTCAGTTGCTGGTAGGCTGCTTTTACATCCGGATGTGTACGGAGGTAATCCCTGAACGCAATATGCCGGGTCCAGTGTTCCGAAGAAAGGGGCAATATGTGGATATGCGCCAGCCGGTGACGGTGTTCGTTGAGTGCAACGGGAATGGGATCATCTTTCCGGATCAGAACAGGAAGCGATAAAAGGGCCGGATCGGTTTGCAATTTTACGAAGAAGCGGCGATAGGGCATATCCGTATTATACCTTTCGTAATAGATATATCCCTGGTCCATTAGCACATGGGGTATTTGATCAAGATCGTCTGCATGCTTTACACCTATTAGCACATCAATAATTGGTTTGGCGGCAAGTCCTTCCACAGATGTGCTACCGATATGTTCAATTTGAGGGCACCATGATCCGGTAAGACCTGCCAGTTCTTTTTTCAGCGATTCGAAATCTGCCTTCCATCCAGGATTATATAGAACCATATCAATCTTCATGTTGTATATATATGGTTCAAAGGTAACGGTTCTTTAAAAAGAGAATGTCCTGTACAAACAGCGAACGAAGGCAGTTACCAGGAGGGTGCGGAGCTGCGTTTGGGTAACGATGCAAGGGAAGAGCGATGGTTTGCTGACTCAGATAACTATTGTTTGGTTAGATGTGATCATTTGATAATCATCATCTGCTTTGTCGGGAGGTTGTTGCTGATGCGGTATCGCATCCTTTTGCTTTAGCTATGCGATCGGCAATTGCAATGCTGACTAGTTTGCGAATTGTACTTACCTGTAAATACTTTTATATCAGGATTCGATGAGGGAAGAGGAATAGGAATTGGCGCTATCATAATTACAGGCCGGAAAAAAGATTAAAAAAAACAAAATAAATTTGCCTGTTTCAAAATCATCCCTATCTTTGCACTCCCAAATCAAACGGTACATTAAAAATTACCGATAAGTTCTTAGAATACAATTAGTTAGATCAAAAAAAGTTAAAAATAAAGTTTTGATTTTTTTTGGCAGTTTGAAAAGAGATTGTATCTTTGCAACCCGATTAAAAACGGACAGTTCTTAGAAGAGTGTTGAAGAAAAAGAAAAAATAAATTTGGCGGTTTGGAAAGAAGTTCGCAGTTTTGCAACCCCAAAACGTTGACTGATAAAATAGGAAACGGATTTATAAGTTCTTCACACATAATTGGTTATATCGAAAAAAGATTAAAATTTTTTTTGGTAGTTTGGAAAAGAGAAAGTATCTTTGCAACCCCGAAACGGAGTATAAATGAAGAAGAGGGGTTGGTTGATAAGAGTTCTTTTAAGATGATACGGCGTTTAAGGCGCGTAGCTGGTTCAAGTCCGGTGGTATCGGCAAGTTTGTAAGGGTGTCTTTAGGGCATTAATTACAAAAAGATCTTTGAAAGTTTGGAAGCAATAGCACAATTCAGTCACATTAAGTTGTGACAACGAAAAGGTAAGTCAAAGCGAAAATAAAAATCGATTTGACACGTTTAATTTACTTTAGAGAAAATTAGATGTCAGAATCAAAAACTCATTTACAACGGAGAGTTTGATCCTGGCTCAGGATGAACGCTAGCGGCAGGCTTAATACATGCAAGTCGTGGGGTAGAGAGGAGCTTGCTCTTCTTGAGACCGGCAAACGGGTGCGGAACACGTACACAACCTTCCTTTTAGAGGGGGATAGCCCAGGGAAACTTGGATTAATACCCCGTAAGATGTTGGTGAGGCATCTCACTGATATTATAGCAGCGATGCGCTAGAAGACGGGTGTGCGTATGATTAGGTAGTTGGCGGGGTAACGGCCCACCAAGCCTACGATCATTAACTGGTGTGAGAGCACGACCAGTCACACGGGCACTGAGACACGGGCCCGACTCCTACGGGAGGCAGCAGTAAGGAATATTGGTCAATGGACGCAAGTCTGAACCAGCCATGCCGCGTGGAGGATGAAGGTCCTCTGGATTGTAAACTTCTTTTATCTGGGGCGAAAAAGGGCCTTTCTAGGTCAACTGACGGTACCAGATGAATAAGCACCGGCTAACTCCGTGCCAGCAGCCGCGGTAATACGGAGGGTGCAAGCGTTATCCGGATTCACTGGGTTTAAAGGGAGCGTAGGTGGGCTAGTAAGTCAGTGGTGAAATCTCCGAGCTTAACTTGGAAACTGCCATTGATACTATTGGTCTTGAATATTGTGGAGGTTAGCGGAATATGTCATGTAGCGGTGAAATGCATAGATATGACATAGAACACCAATTGCGAAGGCAGCTGGCTACACATATATTGACACTGAGGCTCGAAAGCGTGGGGATCAAACAGGATTAGATACCCTGGTAGTCCACGCCCTAAACTATGGATACTCGACATTTGTGATACACAATAAGTGTCTGAGCGAAAGCATTAAGTATCCCACCTGGGAAGTACGATCGCAAGATTGAAACTCAAAGGAATTGGCGGGGGTCCGCACAAGCGGTGGAGCATGTGGTTTAATTCGATGATACGCGAGGAACCTTACCTGGGCTAGAATGCTGGGAGATCGGTGGTGAAAGCCACTTTTGTAGCAATACACTGCCAGTAAGGTGCTGCATGGCTGTCGTCAGCTCGTGCCGTGAGGTGTTGGGTTAAGTCCCGCAACGAGCGCAACCCCCATCACTAGTTGCCATCAGGTAACGCTGGGAACTCTAGTGAAACTGCCGTCGTAAGACGCGAGGAAGGAGGGGATGATGTCAAGTCATCATGGCCTTTATGCCCAGGGCTACACACGTGCTACAATGGGGAGGACAAAGGGTTGCGACCTGGTGACAGGAAGCTAATCCCAAAAACCTCTTCTCAGTTCGGATCGCAGTCTGCAACTCGACTGCGTGAAGCTGGAATCGCTAGTAATCGTATATCAGCAATGATACGGTGAATACGTTCCCGGACCTTGCACACACCGCCCGTCAAGCCATGAAAGCCGGGTGTACCTGAAGTCGGTAACCGTAAGGAGCTGCCTAGGGTAAAACTGGTAATTGGGGCTAAGTCGTAACAAGGTAGCCGTATCGGAAGGTGCGGCTGGAATACCTCCTTTTTAGAGCAAGCACTTACCGGTGCTATTGTTTCCTGCTTTTAATGTTATTCAGTTCTTTAAATAAGATTTGATGGCCAATTTGGAGTACGGCAATCTAAAGCCAAGGCTGATTATCCGATTATCAGATTGGTTTATTAGAAATAGATCCGTAGCTCAGCCTGGTTAGAGCACTACACTGATAATGTAGGGGTCACCAGTTCAAATCTGGTCGGGTCTACTTAGTGAGGTTGAAAAGTTGATAAGTTTAAAAGTTAATAAGGTTTTATACTTGTTAGCGTGTCAGCTTGTTAACTCATCCACTAAAGATGGGGGGTTAGCTCAGTTGGCTAGAGCATCTGCCTTGCACGCAGAGGGTCATCGGTTCGACTCCGATATCCTCCACAAAAAAATAGTTCTTTTAAGATGAGATAATGACTTAGGGTCTATAGGTTCGTAGCCGGATTATCTACAAATGGTTTTCCTGATTTTCCTTTTGGGAGATGAAAGTAGCCGCAAGTTCTTTGACATATTGGAAAAATAACAAACTGTTAGGAGAGTACCTAACAGCCCCGCGCGAGCGGGGTTCGATCACAATTTTGTAACATCACACTATAATAATTTATGGTTGGTCTGAAGAAATGTGGTCGGGTAACAAAATCTACAACAAACCTAAAAAATAAGTCCAGCAGTGATGCTGGCCTCATTAAAAGAGTTTAATAACTTTTTTAAAGCAATTAAGGGCGTATGGTGGATGCCTTGGGTCTGAGAGGCGATGAAGGACGTGGTAAGCTGCGATAAGCTCGGGGGAGCTGCACACAAGCATTATATCCCGAGATTTCCGAATGGGACAACCTGTTATACTGAAGGTATAACACTCGAAAGAGAGCCAACCCGGAGAACTGAAACATCTAAGTACCCGGAGGAAAAGAAAATAAGACAATGATTCCCTAAGTAGTGGCGAGCGAACAGGGAAGAGCCTAAACCAGCTTCGCGTGCGGAGCTGGGGTTGTAGGACTACTTTTAGAAAGCGTCATCAAGCAGAATTTTCTGGAAAGTTAAGCCATAGCGGGTGATAGCCCCGTAAGCGGAAATTGACGTAGACGTGTAGTATCCTGAGTAGGGCGGGACCGGAGGAATCCTGCTTGAATCTGCCAGCACCATCTGGTAAGGCTAAATACTCCTCAGACACCGATAGTGAACCAGTACCGTAAGGGAAAGGTGAAAAGCACCCTGAATAAGGGAGTGAAATAGTACCTGAAACCGTACGCCTACAAGCGGTCGGAGCAACGTAAGTTGTGACGGCGTGCCTTTTGCATAATGAGCCTACGAGTTACTCCTCACTGGCGAGGTTAAGTTTTTTAAAACGGAGCCGTAGCGAAAGCGAGTCCGAATAGGGCGCTTAGTCAGTGGGGGTAGACGCGAAACTTTGTGATCTATCCATGGTCAGGTTGAAGGTGTGGTAACACACACTGGAGGACCGAACCCGTTGACGTTGAAAAGTCTTGGGATGAACTGTGGATAGGGGTGAAAGGCCAATCAAACTGAGAGATAGCTCGTTCTCCCCGAAATGTTTTTAGGAACAGCCTCGGATTTTAGAAGTGTACTAGAGGTAGAGCTACTGATTGGGCTAGGGGGCTTCACCGCCTACCAAACCCTGACAAACTCCGAATGCTAGTACATATCTCCGGGAGTGAGGCTGTGGGCGCTAAGGTCCATGGCCGAGAGGGAAATAACCCAGAATAGCAGCTAAGGTCCCCAATACATGGTTAAGTTAGACAAACGATGTGAAATTTCTATAACAGCCAGGATGTTTGCTTGGAAGCAGCAATTCATTTAAAGAGTGCGTAACAGCTCACTGGTCGAGAGATTCTGCGCGGAAAATAATCGGGTATTAAACCATGAACCGAAGCTCTATGATTGCCACTAGGTGGTACATCGGTAGGGGAGCATTCTAACGGCATCGAAGGTGTACGGCGACGTATGCTGGAGCGGTTAGAAAAGAAAATGTAGGCATAAGTAACGATAAATAAGGTGAAAAACCTTATCGCCGAAAGTCTAAGGGTTCCTGATCAACGTTAATCGGATCAGGGTTAGCCCGGTCCTTAGTCAAACCCGAAAGGGGTAGACGATGGAAAGCAGGTTAATATTCCTGCGCCTGCTATGCAATAAAAGTGACGGAGCATGTTAGCTGCCTAGTCTGACGGATTAGACGAGTGGAACCTTCGGGTGAAGCGCAGCAGTGAGAGTGCTTCCAAGAAAAGCGAGTATAGCAGCCGGTACCGCAAACCGACACAGGTAGACGGGATGAGTATTCTAAGGCGCTCGGGTGAGCCGTGGAGAAGGAACTAGGCAAATTGACGCTGTAACTTCGGGATAAAGCGTACCACAGCGATGTGGTCTCAGTAAAATGGTTCAACCAACTGTTTAACAAAAACATAGGGCCCTGCAAAATCGAAAGATGACGTATAGAGCCTGATACCTGCCCGGTGCTGGAAGGTTAAGGAAGGATGTTCGGAGTAATCCAAAGCTTCTGACTGAAGCCCCAGTAAACGGCGGCCGTAACTATAACGGTCCTAAGGTAGCGAAATTCCTTGTCGGGTAAGTTCCGACCTGCACGAATGGTCTAATGAGTTGAACGCTGTCTCCTCCACGAGCCCGGTGAAATTGTAGTATCGGTGAAGATGCCGGTTACCCGCCACGGGACGGAAAGACCCCGTGAACCTTCACTACAACTTTGCATTGATTTTGAATTACGGATGTGTAGCATAGTTGGGACGCTATGAAGCGGTGGCGCCAGCCATTGTGGAGCGGTCGTTGAAATACCAACCTTCTTTGATTTAGAATCTAATGACGCGAGTCACACAGTGCATGGTGGGTAGTTTGACTGGGGTGGTCGCCTCCTAAAGAGTAACGGAGGCTTGCAAAGGTTCCCTCAGTACGGTTGGTAATCGTACGCAGAGCGCATTAGTATAAGGGAGCTTGACTGTGAGGCAAACAGGCCGAGCAGGGACGAAAGTCGGCTAAAGTGATCCGGCGGTTCTGTATGGAAGGGCCGTCGCTCAAAGGATAAAAGGTACTCCGGGGATAACAGGCTGATCTCCCCCAAGAGCTCATATCGACGGGGAGGTTTGGCACCTCGATGTCGGTTCGTCACATCCTGGGGCTGGAGAAGGTCCCAAGGGTTCGGCTGTTCGCCGATTAAAGTGGCACGTGAACTGGGTTCAGAACGTCGCAAGACAGTTCGGTCCCTATCTGTGGTGGGCGTTAGTAAATTGCGAGGACATGACCTTAGTACGAGAGGACCGGGTCGTACGTGCCGCTGGTGTATCTGTTGTGCCGCCAGGTGCAGTGCAGAGTAGCTAAGCACGGACAGGATAAACGCTGAAAGCATCTAAGCGTGAAACCTGCCTCAAGATGAGTTTACTTTTAAGGGCCGTCAGAGACTATGACGTTGATAGGCTACAGGTGTAAAGGTGGTAACATCAAAGCCGAGTAGTACTAATTGCCCGTAAGCTTTAATTTTTTTTAGATCTCTTCTGACAGTTTTTTCCAATATGTTAACTTATTAAGTTCTGGGTTGGTCCTTAGTTTTTAGGATTTAAGATTTAGAATTTTTAATTTTTTATGGTGGTTATACCAAGGGTGTTCACCTCTTCCCATACCGAACAGAGAAGTTAAGCCCCTTATGGCCGATGGTACTGCACCACAATGCGGGAGAGTAGGTAGCTGCCATTCTTATTGAGAGCCTCACAGTAATGTGAGGCTTTTTTTTGTGAGTATAGGGGCATGGGCGTGTCCGCCATCCGGCGGATGAATCCCCGCAACATGGCGTACCGGAATCCTACGCCATCCTTATGGACCGGGTATATGCGTAGACCACAATAACGAGAGCGACTCCCCCGCTATTTAACCAAACAGGAACAGCGTGGCAGAGTGGGCGTGCAGAATTTTTTAGGAACAACAGCATGAATGTTTTATATTTGAGTAAGCTTTAATTGTATTTATGACAATTAAATAGACAGGTATCTGCAGATGCCTGGCAGTCAAAAAAAGTATAGTCTTTTAACAAAAAACGATAATATGAAACGCAGCTTGCTTATTGTAGCTCTTCTTTGTTTGCCGCTTCTTTCGAATGCGCAAAAACAGGGAACCCTTACCCTGTCTTTAAGGGATACAGGAACCACCATCAGCCGCCATATCTATGGCCATTTTTCAGAGCACCTTGGTCGCTGTATTTACGACGGCTTTTGGGTGGATCCGGCAATGAACGTTCCAAAAAAAGACAGGATCCGCCTGGATGTAGTGGAGGCATTGAAAAAGATACACATTCCCAATTTACGCTGGCCCGGGGGGTGCTTTGCAGATGAATACCATTGGCGGGATGGCATTGGGCCCAGAAATAACCGGCCGAAGATCATCAATACGCACTGGGGTGGGGTAACTGAAGATAATAGTTTTGGCACACATGAATTCCTGGAGCTTTGCGCACTGCTGGATACAGAGCCGTATATAGCCGGAAATGTGGGAAGCGGAACCGTGGAGGAAATGTCGAAGTGGATCGAATACCTGAATGCCTCCGGGGAAACGCCAATGACCCGGTTACGGAAAAACAATGGAAGAGACCGGCCCTGGAATGTAAGCTTCTGGGGGGTGGGAAATGAAAGCTGGGGCTGTGGTGGTAATATGACGCCGGAATACTATGCCAACGAGTACCGGCGCTATGCAACCTTTGCCCGCAACTATCCCAATGCATCCCTGAGAAAGATAGCGGCGGGGGCCAATTCAGCAGATTATAACTGGACGGAAGTAGTGATGAAGAATATTCCCCCGCACATGATGTGGGGGCTCAGCCTGCATCATTATACCATTCCAACCGGAAAATGGAACCAAAAGGGATCCGCTACAGCTTTTGATGAAAAGGAATATTTCAATACGATGAAGAACTGCCTTTTTATGGATGAGCTGATAACCCGGCATGCAGCTATCATGGATCGGTTTGATCCTGAAAAGCGTGTGGCACTGGTGGTAGATGAATGGGGGATCTGGACTGATGTGGAGCCGGGCACCAACCCGGGATTCCTGTACCAGCAGAACAGCCTGCGGGACGCGCTGATTGCTGCTACCACCCTGAATATTTTCAACAATCATGCAGACCGGGTTCGGATGGCTAACCTGGCACAAACTGTAAACGTGCTGCAGTCGCTGATTCTTACAAAAGGACCGGATATGCTGCTAACGCCCACTTATTACGTGTTTGACCTGTATCAGCAACATATGGATGCCAAACAGGTACCACTAAAGATAGAAGCACCGGAATATGCAAACGGAGGGCAGCAGCTTCCTTCAATAAATGCTTCAGCCTCTGTGGACGCAAAAGGACGTCTTTGCATTACGTTGGTAAATATTGATCCGGCAAACGATCGTATCATCCGGGCTCCGTTGCCAGGATCGAATTATAAAAAAATAAGCGGTTCCATACTCACCGGCACCGCATTTACAGATATCAATACCTTCGAAAATAAAAGAAAAGTGGTTCCAGCGCCATTTACCGGGGCACAATTAAAAGGACAGGAACTTAGCATAAAGCTTCCCCGGCTTTCTGTGGTACAGCTATTGCTGGATTAGCAGCAGGAAGCACCGTTTAAAAATATAGAAGGGCGCTTTGTCCGGAAGGCTGAGTGGTAAAGTTTGGAAATAAATTCAGCAGATCCATCCATAATTTCAAAACTTATTTTATATTGCGCCCCCTTTCGGGATGTAGCGCAGCCCGGTAGCGCGCTTCGTTCGGGACGAAGAGGCCGCTGGTTCGAATCCAGTCATCCCGACAAATTGTTACAACGCAATGGATACTAATCTGTTGCGTTGTGTCATTTTATAGTTTTCTAAACTACTTGTGCATGCTGTATCAAAAAAAAATGATCATGAATACACAAGAAAAAAAATTTTTTGTCGCTTGCATCAAGACCTATGACGACGATCTCTCAAAGCGCTGGCCATTGAACAGGAGGAGCCAGCGGCAAACGGATTGAGCTCCGAAAGGATCGTTGGGTATGGGAACATCCAAATGATAACAAAAAAAAGCGATAACGCCTCGGGACCTTTCTTACCAATTCAATTTTCTAAAACATCCTTGCCATCTCCCCAAAACTTCTTTCATCAATTCGCTTGGCATGTTGGGTTGCTTTTCCCTCTGGATCATAGTCGAACAAGATTTCGGACACGGTTTCGTGCGAATATACTTTTACAAACTTTGTAAGTCTGTTTTTGGGATCATATTCATAACGGGCATAAGCAATCTTAGTCCAATGAAAGGCAGTATCAGTAGATTGATGGCCCTGTTGAAATTTATTATCACAAGACTGTTCCCAAATCTCTTCATAATCTGGATTGCCATTTTATTGAAGCAGGTAATAGTAGTGTTTCCGGAATAGATTCGTGCAGTATTATTTACTGTTGAAGGCATGCTATTTTCATACTTACGTTTTACTTTTTTTAATAGGTTGCCGTTATTGTCAACAAAATAAAGGAGTAACGAGTCGTTGCCATACGGTACACTATCAATTTTTCTGAGATTTTTATATACATGCAATTCCTTTTCTAGGACCCTGAAAGCGGGCTTCCATTTACGATGTGAAATGACACTGATCTGTTACTGCACGTTGCGTGACCTGAACCTGTTTACCGGTTTCGAACGTTTTCAAATCAAAATCCGTTTGAATCTGCGCCCAATGAATTACTGTATTCTGTAATCCTTTTCGGCTACCTCCGATAACCGGAAGTATCCGTAAGCAAAGTTTGTAAAATGGGTCTGATTGATAATATTTCCTTTCACCGAACCGGGTGTTGTTTGAAACGGCCCGGTTCCGGCACCGGATGCCGCTAATAATTTTCTGAAATAATCACAATAGCTCCTGGAAATTCCATACAGCCTGATGTTAAGCACATCTCCGGTCTTCAGCTCCTCGTCTGAAAAATATTCCTGCATCAGGTTGCCATTACTGCGCTCGTCGTCCTTGGCTTTGTAATCCGGGAACGTTGATGCAGGTGATCGAACCTGGTGCAGATAGTAATTCTTTTCGTTTCCATTGTCCTGATAGTAGTAAGTGATCTCAACTTCATCTCCTCCCAACCCTCCGTTGTCATTCTGCGTAATATTTTTCTCTATGTTCGGCACGCCAATGCAGGTTTCGGTTGCGGTATAAATTTCTCCGTTTAAAGCTATTTTTAACGTATAGGTTTCACCGATAACCGGATGAAAATCGGCGCAGATATAGGTGCCCGTTCCGGGGTTTTCTATAAAATGAAAGGCAATGTTTGCTGAATTAGTTATAGTGATTTCCGCTCCGGAAACTGTTGGGAATGCCGCACTATAGTATCCGGTTGTAGTGGAGAGCCTGATTTTTTGTTCATTGCCTGTCGTTCCCTTTACCCAGTCAATCGATGCATCAACGACCAATTTGGGTGCTGCCGTTTCTAAATCTACATCTACTACTTTTGTGCAAGACAATAAAAGGATACCGCATGAAATCATCGGGTATTTAAGTATATTTTTCATTTTTATAATTTAGAATTAAAACCTGAAATTGTACGCCACACCCGGAACAATGCCAAAGATCGATATTCTTTTTGCCTCGCTTAACCCTGTTTCTCTGTTTTGCTCAAACATCATAGATGCAGCGTTGCTTCTGTTATACACATTATAAATACTAAATACCCATTCACTTTTCCACCTTTTTTTGCTATTGGGTTTTGGTGTATAGGTTGCCGATAAATCCAGGTGGTGATAAGCCGGAAGCGAATTGGCATTCCGCACTCCGTAATTCGCAATCGTAATTCCCTGATACTGGTATTTACCGATGGGATAGGTTGCCGCTTTCCCTGTTTGATAGGTAAAAAGGCCTCCCAAATTCCATTTTTTTGTCAATTGATAGGTAGCCGTAAATGAGAGGTTATGCGTCTTATCGTGGTTGGCACGGTACCATTCGCCGTTGTTAATACCCGGCTCTTCTGCAGTTCTTCCCGGTGTTCGCTGCTCTGCCCTGGAAAGTGTGTAGGAAAACCAGCCCGTCAGGTTTCCGGTATGCTTCTTCAGCATCACCTCCAGTCCGTATGCCCTTGCCGCACCGTTTAGCAACACCTGTTCTATGGCTTTACGGGCAATGAGTTCGGCGCCGTCAATATAATCTGCTTTGTTTTTGGTCTTTTTGTAAAAAGCTTCAGTTTCCAAAGAATATTTCCCGTTTTTCAAATTCCAGAAATAACCCAATGCCACCTGGTCGAGGATTTCTGGTTTTAAATATTGGTCACTCGGCGCCCAAATATCGAGCGGGGAGACGGAGGCTGTGTTGGAAATTAAATGGATATACTGACTCATCCGGTTATAACTTGCCTTAATGGACTGGTTGTTATTGATGGCATAGGAAATTGCCAGGCGCGGCTCTAAATTTCCAAAGCCAGTTATCTTTTTGTTTTTCTTATAATAGGTGATCCCTGTGGGCGTTCCCTCTTCATAGATTTGCAACTCGGGATTGAAATACACCGCCTGGTTATCGGCATAATTATTTACATGCTGTTCTCCCAGCTGTTGAAAATTGCTATATCGTAATCCATAAGTCAATGCTATTTTATTTGAAAGCTTTTGTTCGGCGCTGATGTACAGCGCATTTTCCCAGGCGTATTTTTTTTCAATCTGTTCGGCATTGATCGGGGATATAGCATACATAGGCTTTATGCTACCGGGGTTGAATTGGTAATAAATGGAATTAATACCATAATTCAATACCAGCTTATCAGACAGATGATGGCTGAAATTGTACTTTAGGTTATAATTGCGGATATCAGAAGTCCAATCAATGCCGGCATATTTTATTTTGAGGCCATAATTGTACTTGCTGTAAATGATCGATGCATTGGAGAAAAGTTTATCGGAAAAAACATGATTCCAGCGAAGATTAAAAAATGAGTTTCCATAGTTGTTGCTGAAAAAATTGCTAAAATCCATTTTATCCTTTCCAAAATATCCTGAAAGAAAGATCCGGTTATACTCGTTGATCTTGTAATTCAGTTTGGCGTTTAAATCATAAAACGAAACGGCATTGGGGTTGTCTGCCAGCTTTAGAAACAAATGCGCATAAGAAGCACGCCCGGCAACCACAAACGAACTTCTGTCTTTTACAATAGGACCTTCTGCCAGTAATCTGCTTGAAATGGCCCCGATTCCTCCCGCTATATGGTATTCTTTATTATTTCCTTCTTTTTGATAAATATCCAAAACCGAGGAGGTGCGTCCGCCAAAATTAGCAGGGATGCCCCCTTTATATAGTTTCAGATCTTTAATCACATCGGCATTGAAAACAGAGAAAAAACCGAATAAATGCGAAGTATTATAAACAACAGCCTCGTCTAACAGGATCAAATTGCCGTCGACCGAACCTCCTCTAACGTTAAAACCTGTGGCTCCTTCCTGTGCATTGGAAACGCCCGGGAGCTGCAGAATAGCTTTCAAAATATCAACCTCGCCCATAACCGCCGGCATTTTTTTGACAGTAGAGATCGAGAGCTTGTTTACACTCATTTCCGGTACCCGTATATTGCCAACAGAGCTATTGTATTTTATCTGAACTTCATCTAAGGTTTTGCTTTTTTCAGGCATTGCAAAGTCTTTCCTGGTATTTTCCTGCAGGGTAACCTGCTCTTCAACAGGATCAAATCCCACATAGCTGACAACGATTGTATACGTTCCCCTGGGCAGCGTGATCGAATAATAACCATACGCATTGGTTACTGTTGAAATGTTAGCTTCAGGAATGAAAATAGTTGCACCGATTATTGTTTCGGTGTTTGCTTTTACGGTGATTATGCCACTTAATGTAACCTTCTCTTGGGAATAGACGCCGTACGAAATGGCTATCAACAACAGCGTATAAATGATTCTGTATCTCATCTTTTGAAAAATCGATTAAAGAATTGCAATCCGGAAACAAAACTATTTCTTTGGGCGACCGTCTTTTTTTTAATTATAGCAAATGCTGTATCTTTTATAGCAAAATATGCCGGTATGCTACAAAATATAATTTTGATTTTTCGTTTTTGTATTGCCTTCTGATTTCGTATAAAAAGTGCGCATTTTCGTATAAAAGCAGACCTGACCAGGGCTTTAAATGTTAAATTTGTTCTATATAGTTTATAAATGAATGATTTGACCCGGCAACAACTTGTCAGCGAGAACGTGCTTTTTCGTTTCCTGATTTCCCCTGACCGAAGGATCTTCCGGCATCTGCTGCTCATCGCTTTTATAGGCGCTGTATTGTACAACAGTACTTCTGTAATAGCAAACCCTATCATAATATTTCTCTATTTTATTATATTATTCTATGTGAATATGTATGTGCTGGTGCCAAAGCTTTTGTTCAGGAACAGAAATATCGAGTACTGCTTATCCGTGCTCAGCATCCTTGTTATCGTGGCTATTGGGGGGCATTTTTTTAATCCATTTAAAAGAGAAAACGGGTTGAATATTCCGCTTTTTTCCTTTCTTACCGTCCTGTTGTTGGCGGCCTCCGCTTCTATTAAACTGTTTCAGAAGGGAATGATGGATAAGCAATTGATCTATGAGCTGGAGCAGTCGAAAACTTATGCGGAATTGAAACAATTGAAAAACCAAATCAACCCGCACTTCTTGTTCAATATGCTAAATAATGCCAATGTTCTAACCAGGAAAGATCCCGGAAAAGCATCGCAGGTTCTAATGAAGTTGAGCGATTTGTTGCGCTACCAGCTTTATGACAGCGCAAGAGATAAAGTGTTGCTGACTTCAGATATTCATTTCCTAGAAGATTTTTTGAACCTGGAAAAAGTACGGCGCGATAGTTTTGATTTTCTGATTTCAAAGGAGGGCGATTTGAGCGGTGTGCAAATTCCTCCGCTGCTATTCATTCCATTTGTTGAAAATGCAGTAAAGCACAACAATGATGCAACAAAAACGTCCTTTGTAAACCTGTATTTTGATGTCAGAAATGACGCGCTTTTCTTTAAATGCGTCAACTCCAAACCTGTGCACAGGTCTGCTAATAACACGGGCGGATTAGGGTTGGCAAATGTCAAACGAAGGCTGGAGCTTTTGTTTCCCGGAACACACCGCTTACATATTGAAGATGATTCAGATTGCTATTGCGTTACCTTAATTATAGAGCTATGACTTGTGTTGTAATCAATGAAGAGCTGACAACCGAAAACGTAATAAAAATGTTAATTAGCGCAACAAATGATCTGATATTGCTGGCGTCGTTTAACAATACATCCGGGGCTTCAGCATTCCTGTCCAAAAACACTGTAGATTTGGTGTTCTTAAATATTCAAATGGATGCGTCAAAAAGCTACCGGTTTATCAGGACAATTCCGCGGGAAACGTTTGTGATCTTTATTTCCGTGTTTCCTGCAGCCGCCGTTGCTACGTATAGGCCCGATGCTGCGGTTGCATCAAAATCAGCGCGGTTTCAAAAAGGAGTTGATATGGCAAGAATTTATTCCGGGATGGCGGGAAAAGGAAATTCAAATATCGCAGACGATTATTTCGTTCTATAATAAAGGTGTAGCGTTATGAACTGTATTATTATCGATGATGAGCCGTTGGCAAGAGAAGCCATAGAGATGTTGATCGATCAAACAGATGGATTAGATCTGATTGGCTCGTTCGGCAGTCCTGAGACCGTTACAGGTTTTTTGGAAAACAATACTGTTGAATTAATTTTTCTTGATATACAGATGCCCGGCGTTAACGGGATTGAATTTGCACGAACGATTCCAAAAGAGACTTTTGTGATTTTTACAACCGCCTATTCTGAATTTGCTACGGACAGCTACGAAGTTGATGCGATTGACTATCTTATAAAGCCCGTGAAATTAGAACGTTTTCAAAAGGCTGTTGAAAAAGCGCATACGTATTCCAAACTGTTCAAGGCGGATTATGCCAATAACAATATCGAACAGGTAGCAGACGATTTTTTCTTTGTAAAGGCTGACCGGAGAATTTTTAAAGTCTATTTCAATAATATACTTTTTATTCAGGGTTTAAAGGATTATGTGGTGATGCACAGCGAAAATCAGCGAATCATTACGGCGATGAATATCAAAACGATCCATGATCAATTACCAAAGGATATGTTTGTCAGAGTCAGCAAGTCCTATATCATTAATGTTAAGCATATCGGTTCCGTGGATAATAATACGGTGTACATAGGTTCAAATGAAATTCCCATCGGGAATATTTACAGGGATTTCTTTTTCAGCGAATTTATCACAAAAAAAATGGTGAGCAGGTAGCGCTGCTGGGAATACAAACTATTTCATTTTATATAATGTTCCCGTTTTGGAGCACTGTGAGCTTCATTGGCTTCCAAAGCGATATTCAGCTCGGAATGTATAGAGGGCCCATCTCATAGCGATACTACTAACTTCAGGAACCCATCCGACACCATACCTGGTCGTCAAAATAATCCGCCTTAAATCATTAAACCCGGTCGGTTCCCTGGTTGGTTCTATTTTATATTATTTGAGCCGGCTTTTAATGTCCGTAACTGACAAGCCCGTTCCGGTTCTGTTCGGCCGTTTCAAGCAAGGGCAGTAATTTTATTACGTCATGGTCGGCTTGCAGATGGTTTCTAAATATATACTGAAGGATCTGTTGAATCGATCCTGTATCTAGCCTGAAGTCAGAGTAAAAAGCATATTGCTTGTCCAGAATGCCTTTGTTTTTCAGGTTATTAAATGTCCGGTCATCTAGTGCTCCAGCAGATTCCAATCCCGCCTGTTCGGGATCTTCCGGCTGAACTTGCCCATCTTTTATAATGTAAAAATCTAACATCTTTATTTTATGTAAAGGAGTCTTTTTCATAACGAAGATAGTTTGAAACGCTTTATGAATTGCCGGTTAGGTTAGGCCGCCAGCCGGTTTGATGGCAGCGGCTACGGGGTCCTGAACTGTCATATTTTCTTTAAAAATGTCAATTTGTATTTTCAAAAAGTCATTTTCTTCTGCTGGCATTTCATTTGAATGCACACTTTCAGAACTTAAAAACGAAAGATCGTTACCGGTTGTTCACCGGTTTTAAATTGTATAACAGTTTAAATTTTAGTAAAATGATTTATCGTTTATTGTCAGGCACCCCCGTTTCGTTGGTGGGCATCAGGGCTTCACCTGACCCCGGTACCATACGGTACACCGTTTCAAATCAAGCGTAGATAATCCCTGTCAGCGGGATACGAAAATAGATTGTGTAAAACATTAAAATCGGAGGTTTATTATGACACCTGCAAGAAGAAATCGCAATTTAATACCTTTCTTCCCTTTTTTAGATGATTTGTTCAGCCGGGAATTGTTTAACTGGGGAAACAGCAATTTTTCGTCAACCCTCACCACCGTTCCATCTGTAAATATTAAAGAGTCTGCAGACAGCTACGAAGTGGAGGTGGCTGCTCCTGGTATGGAAAAGAAAGATTTCCAGGTTGCCCTGGAAGGGAATACGCTCACAATATCTTCATCCAAGGACCAGCAGCAGGAGGAAAGCAACGACAATTACGCGCGGAAAGAGTTCAGCTATCAGTCGTTTCAGCGGACCTTTGAGCTGCCCAAGGATGTGGTGGACCAGGAAAAGATCGAAGCCCGCTATGAGAATGGCCTGCTTCGTTTAACCATTCCTAAATCTGAAAGCGCCAAAAAGAAGGCGCCCCGGGTTATAGAAATACAATAACAGGAAGCGGCTGCCTCTAAATTGAGACAGCCGCTTTTTATTTAATAGAGACCAAACCTGTGATTCAGCGCTGCAGGATCTGCCGGGGAGTTTTTAGTTTCTTATTTTCTCAGGCAGCGAACACTGCGGCAGGCCGTGCCCGGGGGCATGCTTCGGTTTTGTACCTACAAACAGTGATCCTGTTTCAAATGCTCATCATACATTCATACACGAACAATGGGTACCGGTTGGTTCTTAAAAAGAAGCCCGGGGATTGCCCCGGGCTTCCTTTTATTGATCCTGTTGAAGATGATACCAGAAGTTTTATTAAACAGTGCTTCCGGCTATGTATTTATTGGCCTTGTCTTCCTTAAACCGGGCCAGTTTGCCATCCCAGTGTAATGTTTCATTCGGGAATCGCGCGGCGATCACACCCAGGAGAATCACCTCAGTCAGTTTTGCTGAGTAGGAGAAGGGCGCGCTGCATTTGGCTTTACCCAGGCAGGCATCCACAAACTCGTGGTAATGCTTGGGCGTTTCTGCGTCGTAGCTGGTAGTGGGTTTGCCTGCTGCTCCGTTCGGATCATATTTTTTAAGATCAATTGGTTCGAATTTGCCATTTACGATCAGTTTGGGTAGCTGCATAAAGTGGGGTAATAACAGGCGCTGCCCGTTTTCACCGATAAACATGGCGCCCTGGTCGGGTAATGCCTCACCGCCCGGCAGTTCCAGTTCTGCTTGCATTTCCGGGGCTCCCTTGCCGTCATACCATACCCATTCAAGGGTTTTAGCGGTATAAGGGGTTCCGGGGAATACGTAGGTTACGTGGTTTTTTTCCGGATGCCCAAATGCATTAGGTGCCCGGCATTCATTTTTAACGGTCAGTGGTACGCCTAATTTTAGCGCATTGTAGGGGGTGTCAAAAATATGAACGCCCATGTCGCCCAGGGTGCCGCAGCCATAATCGATGCATTTCCGCCAATTGCCGGGATGATAGTATCCCTGTTTGTAGGGGCGTTTTTTTGCAGAACCCAGCCAGAGATCCCAATTCAGTCCTGCCGGCACCGGATCGCTTCCCTGGGGTTCTTCACCGTCATAGCCCCATACTTTAGGCGACCAGGCAATAACTTTTTTTACTTTCCCGATAATTCCCTTCTGGATTAATATGGTGGCTAGTTTATAGTCGTAGAAGGAGTGTACCTGGATGCCCATTTGTGTTACCAGTTTCTTTTGAGCAGCTACGGCATCCATTTTCCGCGATTCCGCGATATAATGGGTTAATGGTTTCTGACAGTATACGTGTTTATTCAGTTCCATCGCCATTAACGAAACAGGTGCGTGGGCATGGTCGGTGGTAGATACCACCACTGCGTCAATATCTTTACCCATTGTTTTAAACAACTCCTTGTAGTCGGTAAATGTTTTTGCATTCGCATGTGCTGCTTTTGCTTTATTCAGGGCGGTTTCATCTACATCACAAAGCGCTACAATTTCTACCAGGGGATGGGAGGCAATCGCTAACAGATCATTGGTGCCCATTGAACCCAATCCGACCTGAGCCACTCTTAATTTTTTTCCCGCATTGAATGCGGATCCGGGAAACGGAAGCATAAAAGCGATTGTTCCGGCAGCAGTAGCCTTTATAAAACTCCTTCTTTTCATATGTATATTTTTTTATAGTTATTCACAATGATTATTGCAACGGTTTAACGCGGATGTTTTTAAACCACAAAGAGCTTCCATGGTATTGAAGGCCGATATAACCTGTTTTGAACGTTCCGTACTTGTCGCTCTTGGCCCATTTCCCCGCTTTTTTACGGGCATACCAGTCCTCCGACCAAGGTTCAAAACTCAACAGTTTTACGCCGTTCAGCCAATGCTCGGTCCGGCCGGGCGCCACTACGATCTTTGTGGTGTTCCATTGGCCCACGGGATGCAGTAGTTTATGGGCTTCGTCGGTTGTATGCATGGCATAATCGGCACCGGTCTTTTGCCAGTCTTGTAATTGTTCCGGATGCTCGGCACCAAATTGGGCATTGTAGTCTTTCAGGTCGGGGTGCATGCTTGCAAAATTCTCATCGTCGATCAGCTGGTATTCCGGGCTGATGCTGGATGGGGAACCATGTCCCTCTTTTACATGGTAGAAGATCCCGCTATTGCCGCCCCGCGCAATTTTCCAGTCGATGGTCAGTTCAAAATATTCAAACTCCTGGCCGGTGAAGATTACGTCGCGACCGCCTTTATAAGAGGGGTCCGGTTGGGCATCATTGTTCATCCACAGCATGCCGTCACTGATCGTCCAGCCCGGAGGGAGCCGGTTGCCGTCGTAGCCCCGCCATTTAGAGGCATTATTTTTATCCAGCAGGTTGATCGTTTTTTGACGGCGCTCGAAAGAAACGGGCGCCGGTTCTCCGGTAGAGCGCCCCGGAGCCTTAGTTCCCAGTATTACAAAAGCGGGAAGCAGGAATAGATATAATGACGGAAATAATTTCATAAAAGCGAATGATAGGCAAGAAATGAATAAATACTTAGTTTTTTTCGAAACAGTCGCTAAAATAGTAAAATAACTTATAAAACCGGCAGATAAATTGTTGTACAAACGTTTGAAAGGGATGTCTGGTGCTGCGGGAACGGATTTCCGGCAATCCGGGCAGGTCGGCGGTTGTAGAAAGGGATGGATGCCATGTGCAGGCTATGGATTGTGCGCCTCGTTGCTGAAGGTTGATACCTGCCATAAAAAAAGCCGCATCCTGGCAGGGATGCGGCTTGGGAATATTAAAAAGGTGATTAATATCTGTACAGCTCCGGTTTGAACGGACCTTCGGCCGGGATGCCCAGGTATGCAGACTGTGCAGGAGTAAGTGTGTCCAGTTCCACACCGATCTTCGCCAGGTGTAACCGTGCTACTTTCTCATCCAGGTGTTTGGGAAGCACATATACCTTGTTCTCATATTGATCATTGTTGGTCCACAATTCTATCTGAGCCAGGGTTTGGTTGGAGAAAGAGTTGCTCATTACAAAGCTGGGGTGCCCCGTGGCGCAACCCAGGTTTACCAGGCGGCCTTCGGCCAGTAAAATAATGTCTTTGCCATCAATATTGTAAAGATCCACCTGGGGTTTAATCGTATCCTTGGTTTGACCGTAGTGCTGATTTAACCAGGCTACGTCGATCTCAATATCAAAATGCCCGATATTGCAAACAATGGCTTTATCTTTCATGGCTTTAAAATGCTCTCCGGTGATCAGGTCGCGGCATCCGCTGGCTGTAACCACGATATCGGCTTCTTTCACTGCGTCGATCATCTTCTTTACTTCATAGCCGTCCATTGCAGCCTGAAGTGCGCAGATTGGGTCAATTTCGGTTACGATCACACGGCATCCGGCACCGCTTAAAGAAGCTGCAGATCCTTTACCCACATCCCCGTAACCACCCACAACAGCCACCTTTCCTGCCAGCATTATGTCTGTAGCGCGGCGGATGGCATCTACCAGTGATTCTTTACAGCCATATTTGTTATCAAATTTGGATTTTGTAACCGAATCGTTCACATTAATCGCGGGCATAGGAAGCGTGCCTTTTGCTACTCGTTCATATAAACGGTGTACGCCGGTGGTGGTTTCTTCGCTGATCCCTTTTACATGCTGTACCAGTTCGGGGTAGGTATCCAGTACCATATTGGTAAGGTCGCCTCCGTCATCCAGGATCATGTTCAACGGACGGTCTGCACCGCCAAAGAACAGGGTTTGTTCAATACACCAGTCAGCTTCCTGCTGGGTTTGTCCCTTCCAGGCAAATACGCCGATTCCTGCAGCAGCAATAGCGGCAGCGGCATGATCTTGTGTAGAGAAAATATTACAGGAACTCCATTTTACTTCAGCACCCAGGGCTACCAGTGTTTCAATCAACACCGCAGTTTGAATGGTCATATGCAGGCAACCGGCAATACGTGCACCTTTTAAGGGCTGGGAACCGGCATATTCTTTACGGATGCTCATCAAACCGGGCATTTCTGCTTCGGCCAGGCGGATTTCTTTGCGGCCCCATTCGGCGAGGCTGATATCAGCAACTTTGTATTTCAGGTCAAAGTCTATCTGGGTTTTTGTTACGGTGGACATATTGTAAGTTTTTTAAACAACAAAGATAAGACTTAGTAAAAAACACTATGTTAATTCTCGCTAATAAGTGATATTTCCTGTAAAGTATTATATTTATGGGTAAAAATGCTACATATAAATGAAGCGAATCCCAAAAACAGAAGAATCGGCTATGCCGCAGACGCCTCCGGACCTGGATGGCAAGGACCTTGAAATTTTGAAGCTCCTGCAGGAACATGCGCGGATGTCGGTAACGGAAATTGCCTCCCGGGTGCACCTGAGTCCAACGCCTGTGCATGAGCGGATCCGCCGGCTGGAGGAGCGCGGCGTGATCCGGCAGTATGCAACGCTACTGGATGCTCAAAAACTGGATAAGGGGTTGATGGTGATCTGTTATGTTTCGCTGAAACAACACGATAAAAAAGCCGGGTTAAAATTTATACAGGCCATTAACGGACTGGATGAAGTAGTAGAGTGCTACAGTATTTCCGGCGAGTTCGATTTTATGCTGAAAGTGCTGGCAAAAGATATGGCGGGCTTTTATGATTTTCATGTGAACCGGTTGAGCCAGGTAGAAAACCTGGGGCATGTGCAAAGCGTGTTTGTGATGGGGGTGATCAAACAAACGCATAAACTGATCTTTTAAACAGGGGGATGGCAACCAGCTTTAAAAGAAATCGCCCCTGCTTTATAAAACAAGGGCGATTATAGCGGGATGGCGCTTATCCTTTTTTCTTTACATCTACCAGCTCTACCTCAAATATGAGCACGCTTCCTCCGGGAATCGTGGGAGGAGCGCCCCGTAATCCATATCCCAGCTCATAGGGAATAAAGAATTTATATTTCGATCCTTTGTTCATCAATTGCAGGCCTTCGGTCCAGCCTTTGATAACAGCCGACACCGGAATGGTCAGTGGCTCTCCGCGGTCATAAGAGTTGTCGAATTCGGTACTGTCCAGTAACGAGCCCTTGTAGTGACAGATGGCTGTGTCTTCGGCAGCCGGTTTTACGCCGGTGCCTTCCGTTAATACGATATATTGCAGACCGCTGGCTGTTGTTTTAACGCCAGGTTGGGTTTTGTTTTTTTCGAGAAACGTGCGGCCGGCATTAATGGTAGCCTGCGACTGGGCTTCTTTGGCTTTCTCTGAATAAGCCATCATAACGCTTGTCAGCGTCTCATCACTCAGCACTGGCTTTTTGCCGCCAAATGTGGCTTTCATGGCATCCATCATCACGTTGGTATTCAGGTCTCCGATATCTTTTTTAATGGATTGGGCAATATTGACACCGATGGCATAGCTGGCTGAATCGGCCAGTGTTTTTAAAGCAGGGGCAGTGGTGGAAACGGGGGCCGTTACCGGTTTTTTTACCGTTGCCGTTTTGGGTTTGGGCTTTGCCTGGGCAAAAAGGGATACGCTGCCTGCAGTCAGTAACCCGATAGTGAGCACATACTTCATCATTTCTTTGTTTTACACGCTGTGAAAATTAGATTCTTTTTAGATTGAAACGGTAAATATAGCGACCCTTTTTGATAATTTTAATGCAGAACAGTATGTAAGTTTGTTAATAATGCAGAACCTGCATCAATAGTAACATATGGAACGTTTTATTCAAGCATTACAGATCCGCTGGGCCGACCTTGACCTGAACGGACATTTACGGCATAGTGTTTATTACGACTGGGGCGCCTATTGCCGGATCAGCTTCCTTTCTAAAAAGGGGTTGACTACGGCGAAGATGACTGAACTGCATGTGGGACCGGTTATTTTCCGGGAGGAATGTGTTTTTAAAAAAGAGATACGGCTGGAGGATACCGTTACGATCGACCTTGAATTAACCCAGTCCCGGAGGGATTTCAGCCGCTGGGCCATGCGGCATCATATTTATAAAGAAGCGCAAATCCTTGCGGCCGTCATTACGCTTGAAGGGGCGTGGATCGATACCCTGAAGCGGAAACTTACCGTTCCTCCTTCGGTGGTTGCGGCTGCATATGGAGCAATGCCGCTGGCAGCGGATTTTAAATGGCTGGAACCATCGGAGTAAAACCGGCTGTTTGGAAGCGGCCGGTTTTACGGCTGCTCCCGGAATGCCCTTGGAGCAATGCCGGTATGGGATTTGAAAAAGTTGGAAAAATTGGCTGTATCATAGAACCCCAAGTCATAGGCGATTTCCTTGATGCTTTTGCCCGAAATGCCCAGCAGGCGCTTGGCTTCGAGGATAAGCCTTTTTTGAATCAGCTCATTTGCCGATACAAATAAGAAGCGTTTACAGAGTATGTTGAGGTAATTTGGGGTGATGTTGAGCTGCCGGGCATAATAGGCAACGGATCGTTGTTCGCGGAATTGTTCATTAATCATGGTGGTATACCGGATGATCAGCGGATTGGATTTCATTTTCTGAATGATCTCGAATTGCGCTTCCTGTTCTTTCCCCAGTAGCTGAACAATTAATTTACTTCGCGTATAAATAATGTCCAGATTGGGACGTGGAGCCCGCAGCTCTTCATCCAGCTGCTGGAACTCATGATAAAAAATCCCGAAACGATCCTGGGGAAGGGATAATACCGGGTGTTTGTAATAAAACAACGGGCTGAAGTTGAGGTAATTGATCATGGATTGAAAAATGGCCTCGCTGATCATCAGCTGAAAGCCGGTAGTTGCCCTGTTCAGGTTCCAATGATGCACCTGACCGGGCAATAATACGTGGAGCTGGTGGTTGCTTACCTGATGCTCTGTAAAATCAATGGTGTGGCTGCCGCTGCTTTGGTCAATCAGAAAAAATAAATAAAAGTCATGCTTATGGGGCCTGGTGATCCGGTTGTTGCCTTTAAGCACGTGGTTTAATATAGTGATACCATTTACATCGCGAAAGGTAAAGGCATCCAGGTTCAAAACGGGAATATCGGCAGGCATGGTTTTTTGAATATTTCCTAAATATAGGAAATCGTTGCAACCTGCAGAAACGTCCGTTCTACTGCTTAAAGAAGCCGGGGTGTTATGGTGGCAGCGCCGGACAACTGGGATCGGCATTCGTTTGGCCACCAGGATTCATCGCTTAAGGTCCGGTGCAACGCAGCTATGACGTGGGAGAAAAGACATATAACAAAAAGGCCCGCCCGGAGGCAGACCTTAGGACACGAATATTCTATTTATTATATCCCCGGCTCGACATGGGTAGTCGGTGTATGAACAATATCGAAATACACCGCCTTATTTGCTGCATTTGGATAGATCCTGTATGTAAATTCTGTCCTGGCCAGTACGGTGATCTCTACCTCACGTCTGAATAATTCAGTACCAGCATCGTTCCTGGCGATAATAAATCTTGTTTTACCATCCGGCGAAAGCCACCAATCTCCCTTCATTTTAGGAGAATTGTCTAAATTATACATCGTGAACTTAGTACTGGCTTTGAAATAGGCAAATCCAACAAAGTTCTTCACATTGTCATCGGTAAGGGCCACCTGGGCTCCCTGTGCATTTTTGGCGCTGGTAGTTTCCCAGGCAGTCGATGCCAGTATTTCACTGGGTGTTTGAGCCGGAACAGGAGTTTGATCCTTATCTTTTGAACAGGCGGTGAAAAGGCTGAGGAAAAGTGCGGATGCCGCCACAAATACTGAAATTCTCATTACTATATATTTTGTTTACTGCAAAGCTATTTCGCGATTGCGGCAAAAAAATATCAGGAATATTCCAGTTGTTGTGCAAATTATAACCGGGATGGTTTTATGCTTGGTTTAACAAATGAAAAACCATCCTGGTTTTTATTCATCTTCTTCGAACCCGAAATGCTCATATTCGCCGGTAGCGGACCCCAGCATGCTTCCGAAAAGATCCTTAAATTCAACTTTTGTTTCAAAAAGTTTTTTGCTGATCAGTGAGTAGGAAGAAAGACCAAAAAGCACAAACTCCATTAATAGCGCAGCCTGCAATTCATTGGCTCCGGCGAAATATTTCTTTACCAGCGCGTAAAGCCCGTCTACCTGGTAGAGCTGCTGTACTTTATTGTTATCGGTAGTATTGAAATCAATATTGAGCGTATTGCCTTTGTCGAACCAGTTAATGATCGGTTTGTAGGGGTTGTCATCGGCTTTGCTCTGCACGGATGGCTTCCCCGTATTTTTCCGTTTGCTCAGTTGCTCGGGGTTGGGAAAATACTGGATAAATTGCGAACGGATGGCTTTGTCTACCAGGTTCATTGCTACCTGGAAAGGGCCTTCCTGTTCCCCCTCATATACCAGCTCTACTTTTCCGGTGATGGAGGGGATGATGCCCGACAGATCGGAGATCCAGACCTGGGTGGAGTTTTCATTGTTGACCAGTGCCCTGCGCTCGGCGGTACTGACGGCGTTTTCAAAGGCTGAAATCGTAAGCCGGGCGCTGACGCCGCTTTTTTTATCTACCAGCTCGCTGTTACGGGCTTCAAAGGCTACCTGCTCAATCAGTCGTTTTACAAGATCGCTGACCTTTACCCGTTCTTTTTGCGCTTCGTGAATGCCGGCTTCCTGCTCGGTGATCTCCAGCGCATGTTCCAGGGTGCGGGGATAGTGTGTTAAGATCTGGCTTTGTATCCGGTCTTTTAAAGGCGTTACAATGGAACCACGGTTGGTATAGTCTTCCGGGTTGGCCGTAAATACAAAAAGGATATCGAGAGGCAGCCGGAGCTTGAATCCCCGTATCTGGATGTCGCCCTCTTCAAGAATGTTGAACAAGGATACCTGGATGCGTGCCTGCAAATCGGGCAGTTCATTGATCACAAAGATGCACCGGTTGCTACGGGGAATGATGCCGTAGTGAAGCACCCTTTCATCGTCAAAGCTCAGTTTCAGATTGGCGGCTTTAATGGGGTCAATGTCCCCGATGAGGTCGGCAACGCTTACATCCGGTGTGGCTAGTTTTTCGCCATAACGCTGGTCTCTGCTGATCCAGGCAATGGGAGTATCGTCTCCTTTTTCGGCAATGAGGTCCCTTGCATATTTGGAAATGGGATTCAGCGGATCATCATTGAGGTCGCTGCCTTCCACCACAGGAATGTATTCGTCCAGCAATGCCGTCATCTGCCGTGCCATCCGGGTTTTGGCCTGGCCGCGTAAGCCCAGAAAAAGGATATTGTGTTTGCTCAGCAGGGCCCGCTCCGTTTCGGGGATAACCGAATCTTCGTACCCCACGATCCCGGGGAAGGAGGTGTCGCCTGTCTGCAGTTTCTTTATTAAATTCTGCCTGATTTCTTCCTTAATAGACTTTGATTGATATCCGGATGCTTTTAGTGCGCCTAATGTTTTAATCACGAGTGAATATTTTAGTAAGAAGTGTTTAGTGAAATGTATTGGTGAAATGTTGTGGGAAGAATACGTTTAAAACACGGTCTTTGACCGGCCGCTTTCAAAATCCTTAAAAATAAAGGAACCGAGGTTGTCGAGTGAAGCAAAATAGGCCTTACCATGGTTCATCTCTGTAAATTCCTGAACAAAGCGCTGCAGGTAGGGATCCGTTGCGATCATAAAGGTGGTAATCGGGATCTTTAATTTTTTACCTGCGGCGGCCAGGTTCATGCAACGGTTCACCACTTTGCGGTCTAAACCAAAACTGTTTTTATAGTATCGCTTTCCGATCTTGAGGCAGGTGGGCTTCCCGTCGGTAATCATAAAGATCTGTTTGTTTGGATTTTTTCTGCGCCGTAAAAGATCCATTGCCAGTTCCAGTCCGGCCACCGTATTGGTGTGATAAGGCCCCACCTGCAGGTAAGGCAGATCTTTTATTTCTACCGGCCAGGCGTCATTGCCAAATACCACAATATCCAGTGTGTCTTTGGGATACCGGGTTGTGATCAGCTCGCTTAGCGCCATGGCTACTTTTTTGGCGGGCGTGATGCGGTCCTCACCATAAAGGATCATTGAATGAGAAATATCGATCATCAATACAGTGGAGGTTTGCGTTTTGAAGTCAGTTTCCCGGATGCTGAGATCATCTTCGCGGATATGGAATGCATCAATGCCATGATTGATCTGTGCATTGCGGATGGATTCTGTAAAATCGATTTGCTCCAGCATATCTCCAAAACGGAAGGGCCGGGTTTCAGGGTTCAGCTCATCCCCCTGGCCGGGTTTAAAGGTCTTATGATCGCCCTTCCCGGCTTTTTTGAGTTTGCCAAAAATTTCCTCCAGGCTTTTTTTCCGGATGCCCTGTTCTGTTTTGGGAGTGATTTTTATTTCGCCTTTTTGCTGGTCTTCGGTAATATAGCCTTTTTGTTTCAGGTCTTCTATAAAATCGCCCATTCCGTAATCATCATTGCCCAGCTGATATTCCTTATCCAGCTCATTTAGCCATTGAAGCGCTTCTGCAGCATCTCCGCTGGTGTATGTAAGCAATTGCATGAAAAGGTCGAGCATTTTTTCAAACGGGGTTTTGCCCTGATTGTCAGCAGCGAACCCGGAGAATTGGATACCTCTCATATATTAAATGTAAAACTATTTTTCTAAAAACAACTTGGTGCTGCCGGAAGTTCCGGAATATAAGCCTGGGTTAGGAACTTACCCCTTTTATAACATTCTGAATGTTGAAAGGTTGCAGCAAAAAAATCCCCTCCACAGGGGAGGGGATTGAGATTAGTATGAATCTGTTCCTATTTTTTTGAGGTATCCGAGGCAGCGCTTTTGCCAGCGCTGTCAGCAGCCTTTGCAGGCGCGTTTTCTTGGGGCATTAGCTCCTGTACCGGCGTTTTTTCGCCTTTCTTTAATGGATCGTAGTGCGATTCGATGGCTTCCGCAGCAGCCTGGGTAATCTCGTTCAGCGGATCTTCAATATTGGCTAAGCCCTGGAAGTATTCCGGCTTTTCTGCCTTGAGATAATTGTAGTATTTGCGCTGATCGGCCAGGTCTTTTTTAATAGATGCAATAACCTTACGCGCCATATCCAGTTTTCCAGCCTTATAGAAGGCTTCTGCGTACATCAGCCCGGTTTGATTGTGCTGATTATAGCGGCTGGTCATGGCATAGGGCAGGTTTTCGGGAAGGATACCGGCCTCTGCTTTATTCAGCAGTTTCACCGCTTCTTCTTTTTTGCCGGCATCGGCGAGGTTTCCGGCGGCTTCCGCAAAAATACTCCGGATATTCAGCAGGTACTGGCGGTTTACTTCATCAAAGTAAACGCCTTTCTTATTGGCTCCGCCAAATTCAAATTTAGTCAGGAGGTTTTTGGCCATCACGTCTTCGTTGTTGTCACGGATGGAAGTGCCGCCAGCGCGCATCTGCCGGTAGGCCTGATCCACGATCCAGTTGGCCTGTGGCGCTTTAACGGTGAAGGGCACCAGCCGGTAGGTTAAACCATCCTTCCTGAGATTTTGTCCAAAACCCAGTTCTCCGTAAGGGGCTGTAAAGTAAACCGGCCGTTTCCACTGGTTGGAGGCAATAATGCTGAGTACCATCAGGTCATTGCGCTGGATTCCGCTTCTGGATGCGGGGATCTCAAATGCCCATTGGTCCGGAACGCTGTCGGTTGGGTTGGCCGTTCCGTTTTTGTGTACAATGTCCTTATTCACCGGCACGAAGAATTTGCGGAAAGGCAGGATCGGCGATCCTACATCACGTCCGGTTTCCGGGTCTTCGGTACGGGCTCCGATAAAGGTTTTGATAACATCATATAAGGGGTACACGTTATTCGGATCGATGTTTTGCCCCGGCTGCGGTTGCCGGAATGCCAGGTATTCGCGGTTATGACCTTCGATTTGTTCCGGGCTCAGGATCACATCCACTGAATCGGCATCGTTTATTTTATAACGCAGCTGGTTGATGTACCAGTCAATACCCAAAAGACTGGTATTGATGATGCGGATATCGGGCCTTATGTTTTCCACTTCCTGCGCATACCAGAGCGGGTAGGTATCGTTGTCTCCAAAAGTAAACAGGATCGCATTTGGAGCACAGCTTTCCAGGTAATCTTTGGCCAGGTCCGGAGCCATGGTCTTTTCACTCCGGTCATGGTCATTCCATCCCTGCTGGGCCATAAGACCCGGAACGGCCAGACAAAGCAATGCGATCAGTACATTTGCTGTTCGGATATTGCTTCCACCTGACGAAAGCGCCCGGGCTGCAAATGCAACAATGTATACCACAGCAGCATAGATGACTGCAGCCCCCAGGCTGGCAATGATGATCGCTCCAAAAGTGCTGGACATACTGCTGAGCGCGGTGATCAGGAAGGTGCCTGAAGCCCCGTATACCAGTAGTTTCTGAAAGGATTCCTTGTCTTCCTTTTCGAGCGCGGAACGCAGCAGGGCTACCACTGATAAACCGATCCATATCGCAAAAGCATAGAAAGAACCTACATAGGCATAATCCCGTTCACGCGGCTGATTACCCGGCTGATTCAAATACAGCACAATCGCCATACCGGTAAAGAAGAATAACAGGAAGGTAACCACCCAGTCTTTCCGGTTTTTCAGAAACTGATATACGAATCCGATGATGCCCAATACAAAAGGCAGCATGTAAAGGACATTATGTGCCTTGTTTTGTTTTAAGCTTTCCGGCAACTGGCCCTGGTCGCCCAAGCGGGCATTGTCCATGATTGAAATACCGGAGATCCAGTTTCCGTCTCTTTTATTGCCATAGCCCTGCAGATCGTTCTGTTTGCCAGCAAAATTCCACATAAAGTAACGCATGTACATAAAACTGGTCTGGTAGCTCATAAACCAGTTGATGTTATCGGCGTAGCTGGGGGCGCCATACGATCCCTGCCCGGTATTGGGGTCAGGTTTGGCCAGTCCCAGCCAATCGGCATAGAAATCGGCGTGTCCCTGTTCGTTGCTTGAGTCCCATATCCGTACAAATAATTGTTTGTCGGAGCTCTTGTAACGTACACTTCTGTCTCTTCCGATGGGGATATATTTGTTTTCCCCTTTTACATATTTCATTTCCCCCTGGTCATAGGGGCTGCCGTTTTCGTCATAGTCTACTTCTGCGGCGTAGTGAGCTCCATAAAACAGAGGTTGTGTTCCGTATTGCTCCCGGCTGAGGTAATAAACGAGGTTAATGGGATTGTCTACATTATTCATGTCGATGGCCGGGTTGGCGCTGCTTCGTATGATATTGGTGAAATACATGAAATAGCCCAGCATCATAAAGGAAAAGCACCATAAAAAGAGTTTCATGATCTTAAGCGCTGTTGGCCGAATAAAGTATCCCAGCACCGCACCTACAATCAGCAGCAAAATGATCTTTACAGCGGCCATGGTGCCACCAAAGGCAAAAGGCAGGAAGGCCAGTAAGAAAAAGCCGGCCGTCCATAGAATGATTGCCGTTTTTGATACACCGGGTTTGAACCGCAGCCCGATGGCTACCAACAAAGCGATCAGAATAAAATACACCGTAAAGCCAGAGAAGAACGGCATGCCGAAGCTGTTCACAAACATGATGTCAAACAAGCCGGCCGCTTTCATGCTGTACTGGATGATGGCCACCTGTATGATTCCGGTAATGGCACATCCAATCAGGAAAGCCGCCACGGAACCTTTTACGGAAGGCGTATACCGGCGGTAGTAATAGATCATTACGATGGCAGGAATGGTGAGCAGGTTGAGCAGGTGTACGCCAATGGATAAGCCCATCATGAAAAACAGGAATACAATCCAGCGGTCGCTGCGCGCCCGGGCGTCTTCATCGGCACCAGCCAGCTCATCGGCGTGTTCCCATTTGAGCATTGCCCAAAATACCAGGCCTGTGAAAAAAGAAGACAGCGCATAAACCTCACCTTCAACGGCACTATACCAGAATGAATCGGTAAATGTGTATGCGAGGGCACCAACGGTCCCCGCGGTCATTACGGTAAAGATCTGCTGACCGGTAAGCGACTCGCCGGATCCTGCGAACATCTTCCGCGCAAAATGCGTGATCGTCCAGAAAAGAAACAGGATGGTAGCCGCGCTTACCAATGCGCTCATAAAGTTTACAGCATTGGCAGCTGTTTGCGGATTATCTCCAAAAAGGAGGATAAAGATCCGCCCCAGCAGGCTAAACATCGGTGCGCCCGGAGGGTGTGCCATCTGTAATTTATAGGCCGTAGCAACAAATTCACCACAATCCCAAAGCGAGCCGCGGGCTTCCCGGGTTAGTGAATACGTGAGGGTAGCAATGGCAAAAACCACCCAGCCGGTTAGGTTGTTTACTTTTCTGAAATTCATGTTAAAACGCGTCTTTTTTTCAATGATGACAAAAATAGGGATAAAGAAGTCATTTTGGTTGAATGTCAGTTAGTATTACAGATATTTTATAACTATAAAAAATCGGGCGAAGCGACCGGATAATGCCGTTTTTTGATAACGGATCAAAATGGGAAAAATGAACCGCGAAATGTGGGTGTTTATGTATCCGGGGTAAAGCCGTTTTTCCATTTTTGGGCAAGGTGCACTGCGGTTTCCAGCATTGCTGCATTCCAGTGTTCGATCTGCCAGTCGGAATTTGCCAGTATGGAGGATTCCAGTTGACCACGGGCTTCGGCTTCCGAACCTGCTTGCTCAAGAATAAGGGATAGCGTGGTTTGTTGCTGGTATAACAGACGATTTTCTACAGGCGCAGTGTTTGGCCGGAAGGATGGAGGCTGGAATGTATTGATTGGAGCGGCCTTTAAAGAAGCTGCCTTTACAATGGCCTGCATTTGCAGAAAATCATCCCGGAAGGCAACCCTGCTTGCTTCACTCCTGAGGCCGGTTCCCAGTTGCTCCAGCACCACAAATTTCAGGTTTGGACAGCGCGGAATGGTTTTGCGTAAAAAATCAAAAACAGTATCCGGCACTTTTTCATCATGGGTATCGCGCCGTATGATGGTTGAAGGAACGGCAACGGACGGTTCCCAGCTGCCGCCGGAGATATGAATCTCTCTTACGCGATTCAGAGGATAATATGCCAGTATGGATTCAAAATCAACATTAAAATTATGTATCTGGCAAAAAAGATTGTGTAAATCCAGGATGATAAAGCCGTTGACGGGTTCCACCAGTTTTTCTAAAAATACCCCGTGTCGTTTGACATCATCAAGGGAATATGAAAAAGCAAGATTTTCCAGACCTACTGGGCAACGGCAGGCCTCCTGGATGCGTTGCACGCGGTCAATGCCGATCGCTAATGTGACCGGTGAAAAGGGAATGCTAAGTGGGGCACCATGATGAAAATCCTTTCCAGTCATGAATCCAAAATGTTCTGTAATATGCTCGAAATGGTAATCCGCTGCATATTTTTTCAGACTTTTAAGCCATTGCTCCTGCTCCGGCAGCCATTTCCCGGAAAAGATGGAAAAAAAATACCATGGCCGATCAGGCGATTATCCCGGCTAAAGGCAGTGAGCAGCGCCTTGAACCATTCGGGTAGTTCCCGGCGTTGATGCAGGGCATCGAACGACCATTCAATGGCGTCCACCGATCCGGATTCAAACAGGGGCAGGCATGCAGATAAAATATCCGCATCTAGGTTGCAGGCAATAGTGCTATGAATTTCGGCCATTGGTCAGCGAAGTATTACCCCATACCACATGCCGGACAGGAAAAAAGGGGCAGTTTATCTTTCTTTTCTTTTTCTTTTGCTGCAGCCAGCTTTTTGTCCTCTTTATTTTTTGAGCAGGAGGGTGCTACATTAACGGCAACAGCAGCGGCAATCAGTAGCAGTAGTGATTTTTCAAGTTTCATATTATTGGTCTTAAACAAAGATACGCATTTCAGAAGGAAGGAAAGCCGGCTGATTATTACCGGTAGGGATTGCCATACCATGTATTGTTAATCTCCTGTACGAAATCTTCTATCTGCCGGTCAAATGGATCCTTCCGGATATCATAGTCTTGCTTCAGGTCGCTCCCATAAAAGAACGCTACGGTTTGGTACACGCGTGCATTCAATCCTCCTTTGTATTCCCGGATGATCTCATAACAGTCGGAGCCGGTTTGACGGTAAATCAGTTTCATCAGTACCTTACCCTGGTATACAGAAAGGTTGGAGAGAGGATCGGAAAATTGTTTTTTTAACTCTTTTTCTTTTGATTTGATGATCGCCTTACGGGCTTTTTTGTCTGTAACGCCCTGCAACTGACGACTGATCTGATTAATGGTAGCACCGGCAATACGGGCGTAGGGGTAACATACGTATACCGCGTTCCGCAGACGGCTCCATTCTTTTTTGACTTTTTCCAGTTGCGCCGGGGGAAGTTTGGAGATCCATATATTGGGCTCTTCTGTGTAGGGCATCATTTTAAAGGAATTATAGTCGGGGCCGTACCAGATGGCTGCTACTTTTGTAGAGTCCCTGGGCCCCCAGTCTTTCATGATCTCCTGCATGGAAGGCATTGGAGGAATGCGTACCGTATCAATTGTTTGCGCAAGTGCAGTAGTCTCAAAAGCAAATGGCGTTAACATGGATACGGCCAGTATAACCAGGTATCGATATCGTTTATTCAATACGCAAATTTAATATTGGTACACTGAACTTCGTAAAGTAACCAAAGATAGCGCTGTTTTTGGGTGTTAATATTAATTTAATTTTTTTTAAGGTTATTTTTGGGAACTTGCTGGCCCGATATTAATTTGAATGACAATCCATAATTAAGGAAACCTATCCGTGTATATGAAACCTTTGAAAACTGCTTTTTTCTTTGTCGCCGCTATCTATGTTCAGTACACTGCGGCGCAACCGGGCACACTGCCGGATGGTCTTAAAACAGCAATCCCCAAAGGCTGGGTATCGGATACGCTCATCATGGGCGATCTGAATAAAGACCGGCTGCCTGACCTGGTGTGGGTGATCCGGAATACCAGTGCAGCAAACTTTAAAATCCATAGCGGACTGGGGCAGGATACACTGGATCTGAACCCTCGCCGGTTATTGATTTATTTCAAAGAAGGGGATGGCTACCGGAAAATTTTAAATACGGATCAATTCCTTCCTTCTGTGAACAGTGCGGATAATCCCTGCCTGTCTGACCCCTTCGCCGATGGCAGCATTGGAATCGTTAAAGGAGTGTTGAAAATGGGGTTTCATTACTGGCTGAGCTGCGGCAGTTATGAAGTTACCGATTGGAATTATACGTTCCGGTTTCAAAACGGAAGGCTTGAATTGATTGGACTGGATGTGTCGTCGCTACACCGGGCAAGCGGAGAAACTTCAGCAACCAGTTATAACTTCATGACCGGTAAAAAACAGGAGATTTTTGGCGGAAATGAGTTTTTTCCTGAAAAAGATCATCCTCAGGAACGTTGGTCCGTACTAAAAAAGCATCCGTTGCTCAACCTGGCTGTAATGACAGATGAGACTGTCAAAAACAGGGAGTGGTAGGACCCTGTAATTTCCAGGCGGCAACGGTGCCCTTCTGAACGCTGAATGCTGAACGCTCATCTCTTATTTTTTATGTCTTGCCTCCAATACCTGTAAGACGTCTTTTAGCTCAACCCCTTTGGCTTGCAGAAGTACCAGGTAGTGGAACATCAGGTCGGCCGCTTCTCCAAGAAACAGCTCCTGGTTGTTATCCTTTGCTTCGATCACAATTTCAACCGCTTCTTCACCCACTTTCTGGGCGATCTTATTAATGCCCTTTGCAAACAGGGAGGCGGTATAGGATTTTTCAGTGGGATTGTTTTTCCGGTCCCGGATCACCTTTTCCAATGCCTGCAATGAAAACGTATCATTAGCCGTTCCAAAGCAACTGGTGGTTCCGGTATGACAGGTAGGCCCTTGCGGATCGGCTTTAATGAGCAGGGTATCTGCATCGCAGTCTTCCAGGATCTCTTTTACAAGGAGAAAATTATTGGAAGTTTCACCCTTGGTCCAGAGGCGTTGTTTACTGCGGGAATAAAAAGTGACTTTACCTTCCGATTTCGTTTTTTCCAGTGCTTCAGCGTTCATAAATCCCAGCATCAGCACCTCCTGGGTGGCAGCATCCTGGATGATCACCGGTGCAAGGCCGTCGGAATATTTTGAAAAATCAATCATTTTTTAAAATTTAATGTCAAGTTTCAGATTCAAAGTTCCAGGTTAAAATTTCAACTATTGCAAATTATAACCGGACGGAAATATGGTTTGCTTTTAAATAATTTTTTAATGCGCCGATCTCTATTTCACCAAAATGAAAAATGCTGGCGGCCAGTGCAGCATCTGCGGCGCCTGTTTCAAATACTTCTTTAAAATGCGACATGGTTCCGGCGCCGCCGGAGGCAATCACGGGTATAGGGAGCGCCTGGCTGATTTGCCGGGTAATATCGATGGCAAATCCGCTTTTGGTGCCATCGTTTTCCATAGAGGTCAACAGGATTTCACCGGCACCCAGGTCGGTTACTCTTTTAGCCCATTCGGTTGCGATGAGGTCCGTGGCATTCCGGCCTCCGTGGGTAACCACTTTCCAAACGCCATCGAATAGTTTGATGTCGATGGCTACTACCACGCACTGGCTGCCGAAGTTTCTGGCCAGGTCACTTACCAGCTGCGGGGTTTTTACGGCTGAAGTGTTGACCGAAATCTTATCGGCGCCATGCTCCATTAATACAGATACATCGTCTACGGTATTGATGCCTCCTCCAACCGTAAACGGAATATTAATATGCGTGGCAATGTTGCGTACCAGTTCTGATAAGGTTTTGCGCTTGTCAACAGTTGCCGTAATGTCAAGAAATACCAGTTCGTCGGCGCCTTCCGTGCAATAACGCATGGCCAGTTCCACCGGGTCGCCGGCATCCCGGAGCTGTACAAAATTGGTGCCTTTAACGGTACGGCCGTCTTTGATATCCAGGCAGGGTATGATTCGTTTTGCGAGCATGATGCTGATTTGAGATTTCTGATTTCCGGTTTGATCTTGATGGCTTCAAACCTTGCATATCTATAAGTTATTAAATCGGGCCAGATCCTTCAAACTGATCTTTCCTTCATAGATCGCCTTCCCCACAATAGCCCCATGGCAGCCAATGGCCTGCAGGCTTTCCAGGTCCTGTAAGCAGCTGACGCCGCCGCTGGCGATCAGTTTCAGGTCTTCTACTTCGTCCAGTATTTTTTTATACAGATCATCGGCGCTGCCCTGCAGAAGACCGTCCTTACTGATATCGGTGCAAAAGAACTGTTGAATGCCCTTGGTACGGTAATGTTTCAGGAAGTTGAAAATGTTGATATCCGTAGCTTCGGTCCATCCTTTGATCATGATCTTTTCGTTCAGCACGTCCGCGCCCAGAATGAATTTTTCAACGCCAAAGGCTGTCAGCCAGTCCTGGAATACCACGGGCTTTTTAACCGCCATGCTACCCACGGCGGCATAAGCTGCTCCCGAGCTAAAGGCGATTTGCACGTCTTTTTCGCTGCTGATCCCGCCGCTGAAGTCGATGATGAGCCCGGTTTTACCGGCGATGGTTTCCAATACCTTCCAGTTGGCAACACGGCCAGCCTTCGCACCGTCAAGGTCTACCAGGTGCAGGCGTTTTAAACCGGCATCTTCAAACTGAAGCGCTACTTCCAAGGGGTTTTCGTTGTATACTTTTTTCTGAGTGTAATCGCCTTTGCTTAACCGTACGGCTTTCCCTTCTATGATGTCTATTGCGGGTATAATTTCCATTATAATGCTAAAAAATTTTTTAAGATCTGTTCGCCGGCTTCTGCGCTTTTTTCCGGGTGAAATTGCACGCCATAAAAATTGTCCCGGTGCAGGGCGCTGCTGAATTCCGTCGCATATAGCGTGGTAGCAATGGTGCCGGGGTTCAATGCCGCATAGTAACTATGTACAAAATAACACCAGGAATCCTGAGGCACATTTTTGAATAGCGGATCATTGTTGATATGAATCCGGTTCCAACCCATTTGCGGGATTTTTAAATCGGGGCTGATAAATTTTTTAACGGGCACATCAAAAATGCCCAGACAGGTTGTGTCGTTTTCTTCGCTATGCGCACAGAGTAATTGCATGCCCAGGCAAATCCCCAGCAAGGGTTGGCGGGCTTCCCGGATCAGCTGGTCCAGTTTCCGTTCTTTCAGGTAGTTCATTGCCGTGCTGGCTTCCCCTACACCCGGGAAGATCAGTTTGTCTGCCGAACGGATCGCTTCCGGATCATCCGTAACGGTAGCCGTTACGCCAATGCGTTCGAGCGCAAAGAGTACCGATTGAATATTTCCGGCATTGTATTTAATAATAACTGTTTTCATTCTTTGTCTGACGTTTGAGGTTTGGTATTTGAGGTTCAACATCAAACCTCAAACTATAAACGGTTCTACAACATGCCCTTCGTACTCGGCAGCTGATCATTGCCTGGTATTCGTTTGATGGCCATCTTAATAGCTTTTGCCAGGGCTTTAAAAATGGCTTCTATTTTATGATGCTCGTTCTCGCCTTCGGCCTTGATGTTCAGGTTCATCTTTGCTGCATCGCTGAGCGATTTAAAAAAATGATAAAACATTTCCGTGGGCATTTCGCCGATCTTTTCACGTTTGAAGGAGGCATCCCAAACCAGCCAGGGACGGCCGCCAAAGTCCAGTGCCACCTGTACCAGCGCGTCATCCATGGGCAAACAGAAACCATAACGCTCAATACCGGCTTTATTACCCAACGCCATCGCCAGCGCTTCTCCCAGGGCAATGGCGGTATCTTCGATGGTATGATGCTCATCTATATGCAGATCACCTTTGGTAACTACACTAAGATCCATACCGCTGTGACGGCCCAGCTGGTGCAACATGTGGTCAAAAAAACCAAGTCCAGTGTCAATTGCACATTGCCCTGTGCCGTCAAGATTGATATTGATTTTTATTTTTGTTTCATTGGTATTGCGCTCGTGTTCCACTACTCTCGATTGCAACTGCAGCAATGCATAAATATCCTGCCAACTGGTGGTTTTTAAGGCAATGGTGGGTTCCAGCTCTTTCAGAGAGTCCGAGATCTCAGCGGCGCCCAGGTTCTCATCCTGTACCAGCCAAATGCCTTTGCAGCCCAGGTTCTTTGCAAGCTGGATGTCGGTAATGCGATCGCCAATCACATAAGAGCCTGTAAGGTCGTAGTCCGGGTTGTTAATGTATTTTGTAAGCATGCCGGTGCCCGGTTTACGGGTGGGCGCATTTTCTTCAGGGTAAGACCGGTCGATAAACACCTCACTGAAATGAATGCCGTCAGCTTCCAGGTTGCGCATCACGAGGTGCTGGGTAGGCCAGAAAGTTGCTTCAGGAAAGGCTTCAGTACCCAGCCCGTCCTGGTTGGTCACCATCACCAGTTCATAATTCATTTCCTTTGCTATTTTTCCCAGCCAGGTAAACATACCCGGATAAAAGGTCACCTTATCGATGGAGTCTAACTGATAGGTGGGGGGCGCTTCGTAAATCAGGGTTCCGTCCCGGTCGATAAATAATATTTTTTTCATTATTTTTTTTTGATACCTGACTGTAGTGCTGCTATCTGCATTCTTGCGTCGCACACTTGAGCGGCGGTACTGTTATCGATTTGTTTTATGCAAAAGTTCCAAAAACTTATGAATCTGTTTCTATTTTTTATACGCTTTCAGCGTGCTTATCAGTACGGCATTTTCCGCTGCTGTGCCCACCGTAATGCGCAGGCAGTCTTCGCATCCGCGAACATTGCTGCGGTTGCGTACAATGATCCCGTTTTGCTGCAGGTATTTAAAAATTTCATTGGCCCCGGTCATTTTTACCAGTAAAAAGTTGGCATCCGACGGATATACTTTTTGTGTATAAGAAAGCCGGTTTAATTCCTCCTCCAGCCAGCTGCGTTGTTCAATGCAATCGCGGATCCAGGCATTGACCTGGTCAACATGTTGCAATCCCTGCAGGGCCAGTTCCTGGGTGGCAATATTAATATTGTAAGGGTACTTTACATGATTCATTAACCGGATGATCTCCCGGCTGGCAAAGGCCAGGCCCAGGCGTAATGCAGCCAGCCCCCAGGCCTTGGAAAGGGTTTGCAATACCACCAGGTTGGGGTGGTCGGCTAATTGCAGCGAAAGGGTTTTTTGCCGGGCATAGTTGATGTACGCTTCATCTACCACCACAATGCCGTCAAAATTATTCAGGATCACTTCTATATCCTGGCGGTTGATGCTGTTGCCGCTGGGATTGTTGGGAGAGCAGATGAAAATGATCTTGGTGTATTCGTCTACGGCATCTGCAATCGCCTGTATATCCATCTGGAAATCGGTATTCAGCGGTACTTCTTTTACCTTTACATTATTGATCGCAGCTGCCACACTATACATGCCATAGGTAGGTGGCAGGGTGATGATATTGTCGAAGCCGGGCTCACAAAAAATGCGGATCAGTACATCGATGGCTTCATCGCTGCCATTTCCTGTAAAGATGTTTTCTACCGGAAGTCCCTTGATGGCACTGATACGTTGTTTGAGCCGGGTTTGCACCGGGTCCGGGTAACGGTTCAGCAGTTCATGCTGATTGTTGATATCGAGGGTTACCGGTGAACCGATGGCATTTTCATTAGCGTCCAGCATTACACTGGCTTCACCACTGAACTCATGACGGGCGGTAGAGTAGGGGGCAAGATTCTTAATGTTTTGCCGGACCAGGTATTCTAAATTAAACTCCATATTGCTCATATCTGATTGCTCATTTCTGATTTCTGATTGCTATTTGCCGATTCTTACTTTAACGGCATTGCTGTGTGCCTGCAATCCCTCGGCTTCGGCCATGGTAATTACAGTTGCAGCAATATTTTTCAAACCCTTTGGGGTTAGTTGTTGAAAGGTGATCTTTTTATAAAAACTATCCAGTGAAACGCCACTGTATGCTGTAGCATAGCCGTTGGTTGGCAACGTATGGTTGGTGCCACTGGCATAGTCACCTACGCTTTCAGGAGAATGATTGCCGATAAAAACCGAGCCGGCAGTCGTGATATCGTTTAAAAGTGTACCGGACACCTTACAGGCCAGGATCAGGTGTTCGGGGGCATAGAAATTGGAAAGGTCAATGGCTTCTTTTAAGTTTTTTACTACTACGATCCGGGAATGTTCCAATGCCCGGGCGGCAATTTCTTTCCGGGGGAGGTTTTTCAGCTGTGCTGTAACCGCCTTTTCAATCTTTCTGACGATACCGGCCTGCGTGGTAATACAGATCACCTGCGAGTCGGGGCCATGCTCGGCCTGTGCCAGCAGGTCTGCCGCTACAAAATCCGGATTGGCTGTCTGGTCGGCTATGACCAGTACTTCTGAAGGTCCCGCCGGCATATCGATTGCCACGCGGTTTTGCACGAGTTGTTTGGCGGTGGTAACGTACTGGTTGCCCGGACCGAAAATTTTGAAAACCTGCGGAATGCTTTCTGTGCCATAGGCCATGGCGGCAATGGCTTGTGCACCTCCTATTTTAAATATTTGCTGAATACCACAGAGTGAAGCCGCATAAAGAATCGCCGGATGTACCTGTTGTGCTTTGTTGCAGGGAGTACATAATACCACTTCCTTGCAGCCGGCCAGACGGGCAGGCAGGCCCAGCATCAGCACGGTAGAAAATAACGGCGCCGATCCCCCCGGAATATATAAACCTACTTTTTCAATGGGGCGGCTTTCGCGCCAGCAGGTAACGCCTTCCATTGAAACAATTTTTTGACGAGATTCCTTTTGAGAGCGGTGAAAGGTTTCAATATTCTTTTTAGCCTGCCTTAAAGCGGCTTTTAATGGTGGGGTAATGTGTTTGACGGCTTCTTTTATTTCGGCCGGAGTTACGGCAACAGATGTCAGTGCAACGCCGTCAAACTTTTTACTAAGGTCCCGCAGCGCTGCGTCGCCTTTCTTTTGAACCGCAGATAAGATCTCCGTTACAGCCGGAATGAGCCTCCGGTCGTCCTGAAGCGGACGAGCACCAATCTCAGGCCAAAGGTCACGGGTTGGATATTTATAGACTTTCACTTTGTAATGTTTGAAGTTTAATGTCTAAAGGTTCCATGTTCAACTTAAACATTGAACCTTTAACTAACAGGATTTATTCAATCATTTTCTCGATCGGGATGATCAGGATTCCCTCAGCGCCGGCCGCTTTCAGGTTTTCGATCACATTCCAAAAGTCGGATTCGCTGATCACAGAATGTATCGAACTCCAGTCTTTTTTGGCCAGCGGCACAATGGTTGGACTGTTGATGCCGGGCAGGTAGGCGCAGATCTTTTCAATACTTTTATTGGGCGCATTCAACATAACGTATTTGTTGTACTTCGCTTTTCTTACCGAGCGGATCCGGAACAGCAATTTTTCCAGCAGCTGTTTACGGGCAGGACTGAGTTTTTTGCCGGAAATCAGCACGGCTTCTGATTTAAGGATGGTTTCAAACTCAAACAGTTCATTGCTGAACAGCGTGCTGCCGGAACTTACCAGGTCGCAGATGGCATCGGCCAGTCCGATACGCGGAGCAATTTCCACCGACCCACTGATGACATGAATGTCGGCTTTTATCTTGTTTTGCTTCAGCCATTTGTTGAGAATGAACGGATAACTGGTGGCGATCTTCATGCCATCGAGGTCTTTTATGGCCAGCTTTTTCCGGGTCTTGGGCAGCGCAATGGAAAGGCGGCATTTGCCATATCCCAGTCGTTCCACAATTTCAGTCGCCTTGTTTTTTTCAAGGACTACGTTTTCGCCAACAAAGCCGATGTCGGCAACACCGTCCTGAACATATTCGGGAATGTCGTCATCCCTGAGGAACAGGATCTCTGCATCAAAATTTTCGGCATTGATCTTTAGTTGGTTGTTACCATTGGGCACACCAATGCCACATTCTTTTAACAGTTTCAACGAATCTTCGCTGAGCCTGCCCGACTTTTGAACCGCAATTCTTAATTTTTCCAGCATGGTTTTTATTTTTTTTTAAACAAAAAAGGCTTACAACATTTGTAAGCCTTTTTCTATAATATGGATACATAACACCACCGGGCTTACATGGGTAAGTCTGTAAAATGGTGATGGATATGTACTAAAATTTTCATTGCGGTGCAAATATATACGAAAATTATGATTTCCCACTTTTTTGGTAGAAAAATTTAAGCGGAGAAATTCAGCTACAGCAGAAAATGCCCTATCTTTAAATTTTTAAAAAGGATACATGTTACAACTTACCAAGCCCCTTGCTTTTATTGACCTGGAGACCACAGGAGTGAACCTGGGTTCCGACCGCATCGTAGAAATTGCCATTGTAAAAATACTGCCCGACGGAACGCGGAATGTAAAGAGAAAGCTGATCAATCCGGAAATGCCCATTCCCAAAGCAAATACGGACATACACGGGATTACAGACGAAATGGTGAAGGATGCGCCTACATTTGCGCAGGTGGCGCAGGAATTGAAACAGGTGCTGGATGGTTGTGATATTGCGGGCTACAACTCTAACCGTTTTGATGTGCCGCTGCTGGTAGAGGAATTCTTACGGGTTGGGGTGGATTTTGATATGCGTGGGCGCCGGTTGGTGGATGTACAGAATATCTTCCACAAAATGGAACAACGCACGCTGGCTGCTGCCTACCGGTTTTATTGCGATAAGGTTCTGGATGGTGCGCATTCTGCAGAGGCAGATGCTTCTGCCACACATGAAGTGCTGATGGCTCAAATTGCCCGGTACCCGGAATTAGGCACCTCTGTAGAGTCGATCAATAAAACTATTGGTGAAGAAGTGATCGTGGATTTTGCCCGCCGGTTTGTTATGGACAATGGTGTAGAGGTGTTTAACTTTGGAAAATATAAAGGGAAAGCTGTTGCAGATGTTCTGAAGGCAGAGCCTCAATATTACGATTGGATGATGAAGGGAGATTTTCCGCAGCACACCAAACAAAAACTGACGGAGATCTTTACGCGCAGCAAGCTAAAAAAGAACTAGACCCAAGGGGCTTTCAATGTATTTACAGAATAAGGGACAGCGTGGATAAAATTGTGATCATACCCACCTATAATGAAAAAGAAAATGTTGCCCGGATCATCAAGGCTGTGATGGACCTGGAGGGCGACTTTCATGTGCTGATTGTTGATGACGGATCCCCTGACGGTACGGCGGATATTGTAAGAGTATTGCAGGAACCTTATAACGGGCGGCTATTCCTGGAGGAGCGCCGTGGGAAATTAGGGCTGGGTACCGCTTATATCCATGGATTTAAATGGAGCCTGGAACGAGGATATCAGTTCGTGTTTGAGATGGATGCTGACTTTTCGCATAACCCCAAAGACCTGGTTCGCCTGTATCAGGCCTGTGTGGAAGGAGCCGATCTGGCCATTGGAAGCCGGTATGTAAAAGGAGGAGGAATCGTAAACTGGCCTGCGGACCGTGTATTTATTTCCAAAGGCGGCTCATTATATACACGTATTATTACCTGGATGCCGGTAAAAGATCCTACGGCTGGTTTTATGTGTTACACAGCAAAAGTGTTGCGCGCCATTAATTTTGATAATATCAGTTTTGTAGGATATGCATTCCAGATTGAGATGAAATATGCAACCTGGAAACTTGGGTTTAAGATTAAAGAAGTACCCATTATCTTCCAGGACCGCACGGAAGGCCAATCAAAAATGAGCAAGGGTATTCTGAAGGAAGGGATATTGGGCGTATTGAACCTGCGCTGGCAAAGCCTGTTTAAAAACTACCGAAACAGGGTTTCAAATAATTGATGCAATCAGTGTTATGTATAGTAAGCATGAGGCCGCTTTAATTAAAAAAGAATTCTGGACCTCATTGGGAATGTATCTGAAGCCGGTTTTAAATGCCAGTGGTCAGAAGATCAACTGGATTAACTATAAAACAGGTATCAAAGGGATTTATTTCAGGACCGATGTTACAAAAAAGGCTGCGAGCGTGGCCGTGGAATTGACGCATGCTTCGGAAACAGATCGCTTCGCAGCATTGGAGAAACTGACATCGCTGCGGCCGGTTTTTTCGGAAATGGCTGGTGATGGCTGGGCTTGGCAAAGAGAAGTATACGACGAGTCTGGCCGGCCGATTTCACGAATCATCATTCAAAAGGAGCACGTAAATATTTTCGATAAGAACGATTGGCCGGCAATCATATCATTTTTTAAACAGCATTTAATCGCGCTGGATGCTTTCTGGCATATGGCTAAAGATTATTTAGAAGATTGACGGGCGTCGGTAGACTATATGCAAAATGCGCTTAAAAATGGAAAAAATGAAACGAATAACGACGGGTTTGCTGACCACGGTAATTTTACATACCATGATAAATGCCCAACAGGAAATTCCCTTGTATACCGTGGTTCCCAACAGCAAACCTGCAGAGAACCTTGAAAAATCAGTGACGGGTACGGATGGTATTACGCGAATCAGTAATGTATCTGTTCCAACGATAACCGTATATAAAGCAGCAGGGGGCACCGGTAAACAACCGGCTGTAATCATTTGTCCCGGTGGCGGATATGCTATCCTCGCCGTAAGTCATGAGGGAATAGATGTTGCCAAGGCCTTTAATGAAATGGGGGTGACCGCCTTTGTTTTAAAATACCGCTTGCCGGATGACCGCATTATGGAGGATAAATCGATCGGGCCGTTACAGGACGCGGAGCGGGCTACCCAATGGGTGCGTGAACATGCAACTGAATATAACATCGATCCACATAGAATTGGGATTATGGGCTTCTCAGCGGGGGGGCATCTGGCATCTACACTCTCCACGCATTACGGGGAAACAGTGATTGCTAATCCCAGGAAGACCTCCCTGCGCCCGGATTTTTCGATATTGATCTACCCGGTGATTAGCTTTAGCGACAGCATTGGTCATCGGGGGAGCCGCGAGCGCCTGATTGGGAAAGCTCCGGCAGCAGCAGCCATTCAAAAATATTCCAATGAACGCCAGGTAAATAAAAAAACACCTCCTGCATTCCTGGTGCATGCAAAAGACGATCGTACTGTACCCTGGCAAAATAGTGAACAATACTATGAAGCCCTGCAGAAAAATAAAGTGAAGGCCCGTGTGTTTTACTATGAAAGGGGAGGGCATGGATTTGGAATGCATAATAAAACTTCCGATTTGAAATGGATGGATGCGCTAAAAGAGTGGCTTAGGGACCAACATATTCTTTAAAGCGACCGGTGGTATCGGCAAATGACCGTACCCCGGAGAATGAACAAATTGTTGTAACTTAGAAGGGCAGCCGGCAGCTGTATTGTTTAAACTGTTACAATGAAATATCCAGTAAAAATAAGATCGATCGGTCATGTAACCCACGATGTGCTAAGGATACGGGTAGATAAACCCGAAGAACTGGTGTATGTGCCTGGCCAGGCTACAGAAATTTTTATCGATCGTGAAGGTTGGCTGGAGGAGGGCCGGCCATTTACATTTACCTCCCTGCCTGATGATGATTACCTGGAATTTACAATAAAGACCTACCCCGAGCGGAACGGGGTTACGGCCCAGTTGCTGCAGCTGCAGGCAGGGGATGGGCTATTGCTGAATGATGTGTTTGGTGAGATTACCTACAAAGGCGAGGGCACATTTATAGCCGGCGGGGCAGGCCTAACACCCTTTCTTGCCATTTTACGTCAACTTGAAAAAGAGCACCACATCGAGAACAACCGGTTGCTTTTTGCTAATAAAAGGAAAGCGGATATCATACATGAGGAGGAGTTGCGCCGGCTTCTTGGAGCAAATTTTGTAAATATACTTTCTGATGAAACGCTTCCGGGATATGAGCATGGTTATATTTCCGGTGCGCTGCTTAGAAGAATGATCTCTGACAGTAATAGCTATATTTATTTGTGTGGCCCGCCGCCGATGATGGACGCCGTGGAACGGGAATTGCAGGTTCTGAAGACAGATCCGGGGCGTATTGTTAAAGAAGGTTTTTAGCCGGTTGCAGCAATGGTTCCGGCAGGGAAAATCATTACACAAACAAATTTTACCCGACTCCTGATATTACCTTAAGTATATAAATGCTGATTACGATGCGAATGCTGATGTTCTGCGGATTGCTGTTTACGCAACTGGGCCTGTTTGCCCAACAACCGGTAACACCTTTTTTTGATTCTTTGGGGATTGTTGCAAAGGATGCCAGGCTTCAAAAAATAAGCGACCAGTTTTCATTTACGGAGGGGCCGGTTGCGGATAAGGCAGGGAATATTTATTTTACCGATCAGCCTAACGATAAGATCTGGCGATACAACCTGGACGGAACGCTTACCGAATTTTTGCCAGCCTCCGGCAGAGCTAATGGATTGGATATCGATGCCCGGGGTAATATTATCGCCTGCGCCGATGCGGAAAATCAACTGTGGTCCATTACTCCTGCCGGAAAAGTTACGGTACTTCTACGCGATGTGAACGGCAAAAAGCTGAATGGTCCCAATGATCTCTGGATCGATAAAAAAGGGGGAATCTATTTTACCGATCCATATTACCAGCGAAAATACTGGACGCGTACCGAGCCGGAGATACCGCAGCAGAAAG